>CAZNRQ010000505.1:0-3004 GCA_964574845.1 uncultured Bacteroidales bacterium | reverse complement strand
GTATTCCATTGAATCGCGCACTCCTTTTGCCGACGATACGGCCCTGATAGAATATGTGTTTTCGCTTCCCGCCTCACTAAAGATACAAAAGGGATGGAGCAAATATCTGTTGCGCCAGGCCATGCAGGAGGTGCTGCCCCGGGACATTTACAGCCGCACCGACAAACTGGGTTTTGCCACCCCTCAGTCGCATTGGCTGATGCAGGAAAACCAACAGATGAAAGCCATTATACAACAACTCTCTACCCCCGAAACTCAAATCATGATCAACACCCATAGCATGCTGGCTCAATGGAACCACATTTTTGCTTCACCCGCTCACAGCAACCAGCAAGACCTGGCATGGCGCACCATGAACTATTTGTTGTGGCGCAAAGTGAACGGGATTTAATTCACCAGGCGTTCCATTTTTCTTACTAAGAGCAAATTGATTATTTGGGACCATGAGTCTCTAAAAATAACCATTATTGACGTTGCGGGAATCTTTCCAGCACTTGCAGGAAACTTTTCCACACTTGATTGAAACTTTCAATAACTTGCTTGAAACTTCTAAACACATGCTTGAAACTTTCAATCTCCTGCTTGAAACTTCTAAACACTTGCTTGAAACTTTCCATCACTTGTTTGAAACTTTCAGTCACTTGTTTGAAACTTTCCAGCACATGCGGGAAACTTCTAACCACTTGCGGGAAACTTTCCCAGTCGCTTAAAAATTAGCTGAATTTAGTCTTAAAACCTCTCAAATTATTGTTTTTCTACCTTTTATGGATATGGAGCATGAGAGGGGACCAAGAAATTAGTGAATACTGTAAAGGTATTATTATCAGAAGGAAGGTAAGAGATTCCGGTATTAGCCTATCTCCAATTCTTATACAGCGCTCCCCTGAACTTGGAATATCTGATAGAAACTTCCAATCCGCCGTTATATTTGGTGGCAGTAGCAAATGAGGAAATATTAACATCATACGAAAGCCCAATGCCGAAGTTCGAAACTTCGAAAAACACCTGTGGAATGATGGCATCCTTATGACGATAAATCACACCGGCTGTGAAAGCCGACTCGGTAAAGAAACCCGTATAGTTGGTCTCGTTGCCCAAACGGAATCGCATCAGCAAACCCAGATCGAGTTCATAGGCAGGTCCTTGCTTCATATACAGCACCGAAGGGATCAGACCCATTTTCGTCCCCTTCAGATCGTAGCGGAGGGTAGAGTGGAACACATAGCGGGGATAAACCTTCTCTTTGTTGGATGCAGCGCTTTTCAGAAGTTTCACGGCATGATACACTGCGGCTCCTGCCGTCACGTGAACCACATCCCGCCCATAAAAGCGGCCCAGCGACTTCAAATATTGGTAATGAACTCCGGCAGCCATATCAAAATAGAAGAAAGTTCCCAAATGGTTGCTTTCGCCCGAAGGCAGCGTAGGGTCATAAGCCGAACCATTATACTGATTGGGCCATTGTATGGCAGCTATATCCACCTTGCGGTAAGTAACGCCTGCCGAAATTCCGGCAGATAGCTTATGATACATGCCCAAAGGCACTATGCCCGAAACTATCACATTGCCTTCGGTAGTCGAAAAACGCGAATCTCCTGCCTTATCCGAAAACAGGTAGGTGCCCAGCCCCAGGTAAGCTTTCTTATGTTTGCGTTTGCCTTCGAAAGGCATATCAAATGAACCCATAAAAGTCTGATAGGGCTTGCCTATAGCGGCCCATTGATTCTTGTAATTCAGCAAGGCACGGTAATAGCCGTCGAACACTCCTGCCGAAGCAGGGTTGATCAGCAAAGGCGTCTGGCTGAGCTGCGAAAAATGTATGTCCTGAGCTTTTAGGCTAAATGTTAAAACGGAAAGACAGAAGATGATGTATATTTTTCTCACAAACTTATTTTCTGTTAGGTTTTAAAAGAGTCTCCTTATAATAGTATTGTTGCGGTCAAATTTTATAAAAGCAAAAGCCTACCTGACCACAGTTATATTTCCTTTCTTTTGAATGATGGCACCGGTTCGGTCAGTCACCGTAATACGGTAGCCATACACACCTGATTCCACTTGTTTGCCTTTGTAGCTTCCATCCCATCCGTAAGACTGGTCGGTGGTCTTAAAGACAATATGTCCCCACCGGTCGTATATCACCAGGTCCATTGCTTCTATCTGTCCGAAGATGTAATACACATCGTTGTTGTTATCCCCGTTGGGCGAAAATCCTGTTGGAATATACAGATCGGGGCAATCGTCGGTAACAAATACTGTAATCATGGCTGTATCCTTACATCCTGCTCCCGGGCCGTTGGCACCGATGATGGTGTAGAAAGTAGTGCTGTCGGGCGAGGCCGTCGGATCGGCACAACTCACGCAACTCAATCCCGCTGATGGCGACCACGAATATGAAGTAGCTCCCGAAGCATTCAGTTGTATACTGGTATGAGGGCAGATACTCACGCTTTCGCCAATAATGAGGTCAGGAGGAGTCATGATTGTAATAGTGATACTGGCTGTACCGGTGGTACAGGTTCCTGTTACAGCCACAGAGTAAGTAGTGGTGGTTGATGGGTTAGCCTGTGGATTGGCACAGTTGGTGCAGCTTAAGCCGGTGGCCGGTGTCCAGGTATAAGTATCGGCAGCGCTCACCTGCAGGTCTGTGGTATCGCCAATACAAATGGTCTGGAATCCTGTGGTAATAGTGGGGTTGTTAATCCCCGGCTGATTAACAGTAACTGTGACCGTAGCTGTGCCGGGCGAACATCCTCCGGAGATGGTGGCCGTATAGGTGGTGGTTACGGCAGGATTGGCAATGGGGTTGTTGCAGGTGGTACAGCTCAAACCTGTGGCGGGGCTCCAGGTAATATTGCTTCCCGAAACTGTCAATTGGCTCGAATCGCCCACACAAATGGTCGATGGACTTGCCGAAGCGGTTGGCGAAGAACTATTGGAGAAATAAGCAATAATAGTATCTGCCTGAGTTAACAGAAAGGAGATAGAAGTGTCGTTGATACCCGGT
>CAZNRQ010000504.1:0-3013 GCA_964574845.1 uncultured Bacteroidales bacterium | reverse complement strand
GATTTACGCTCTTCTTTTTTCGCCTGTTTGTCTTGTCGTTTTTTTAAACGTTTTTTTTCTTTTTCTTTTTTGTTAAAGGTATCTTGCGATTGGGCCATTAAAAGGGTGTTTAAATATAAAGGTATAACTGTTCCACTGAACAAACTGATGTATGATTATCAGTTTGCAAAAGTAAGAAAATATTCGATACTAAAAGATTTAAAGTTTGCTGACAGAATTTAATTAACCCTACTTTTTTTCAAAATAAGCTAATCGGAAAATTTATTCTGTCCCAAATAGACAAATTGCGGGTAAAACCACCTATTTATTTCCCCAAAGGAATATACAAAGCCACTTCAGCACCTTTGGCCAGGTTTTTTACCTCCACTTTCCCTTTGTGCAAATCGGCAATTATTTTTACGGTAGCCAGCGAAAGCCCATACCCTTCAGCATGATGAAGAAGATCAACCGCTGTAAAAAGATCAAAAAGCTTAGACAATGCTTCTTCAGAAAAACCCGGACCATCATCAGCTACCGCAATTTTCAGGAAAGCATTCTCCCTGCTCACAGTAATTTGAATACTCCCCCCTTTCACACCAAAATGAATGGCATTTTCAAGAATGCCTTTTATGGAGAACATGATGAGAGCCTCATCCAAAGCAATATTAAGCCGATCCGTTTCGAATTTTTGCGACAATTTGACTTCTTTAGCCTCCAAACGTCCCTGACAACCCTTCACCACCGCATTAATGAGTGACTTAATATTATAATCGGCAATCTTGAAATCATAACTCTGCAACTTCAACTTGGTAATGAGTAAAGCTATTTCGGAGAACATATTAAGCCTTTCGGCCGATTGCACCAAATATTCAGCAAACTCCTTTTGCTCCGGATCCTGAATCATTGTTTTCAATATCTTGGCAAAGCCGACAATCCCGCTAAGTGGCGTTCTCATTTCGTGAGATATCAATGCCAGAAAATCGTTTTTGGTGTTATCCAGCACGGCAAGTTTATCATTAGCCTCAATAAGCATTTTGGTGCGTTCTTCCACCTTTTGTTCCAGTATTTGGTTCATTTGTCGAACCAAATCTGACTTATGCTTCAATTGCAGGTGAGTATCCACTCTAATCATTAATTCTCTCGGATTGTAAGGTTTGGTAATGTAATCCTGAGCACCAAATTCAAGGCCCTTAATAATATTTTCGGCTTCATGATAGGCGGTGAGAAAAATTATAGGAATATTTTTAAGCTTATCAATAGTGCGTATTATGCGGCAAGCTTCGTAACCGTCCATAACAGGCATATCCACATCAAGTAAAACCAGATCGTAATCGTCATCGCCCTGCAAGAGTTCCACTGCCTGCCTTCCATTGGTAGCATAACCGATAATATATTCGGCTTTCCGCAGCAAATTCCCAAGCACCTGTATATTCACAGGGTTGTCGTCAACCACAAGAATTTTAAATTGCTTATTTTCATTAAAATCCATAATCATCCTCCTGTATTAATACCTGTCTCTGCCCATTATAAAGATTCAATAATCCTAACCTAATCCGGAAAAGGGGATTTGACAGAATAAAGATATGAAGATTCTGTAAGCAAAGATGATTTTTGTCAGGATTTTTTTTCTTTTCCTATCCCTGAACAAAAAGAATTGATTCGTTGAGAAAAGCTTACCTTTACAAACAATTGATTAATCAGGCGCAAAATGGTGACGAATCCTTTATCAGAATTCATTGATTTTCTATCTCATAACTTCCGGAACAAGCAGTTTATCAGAATTATCCTCAGCAACAAACGCAATAAAGCCAGTGAGCTAAAAACCGTTAGCGGCAGGTTGATCATGCTTAAGAATGAACTGAAGGTTTCGTTTGTTTACCGATACAATACCAAAGATATTACCAAAAATCTGGACATTAGCCATGCAATCGATATTGTTAAGGAAATGCTGGATAAGGACTTTTTTCAAGCGGACATCTTTACAACCAATGAAAATCTATTCCTGATCATAAATAAGAAAAACGAGATCAGGATATCGAGAAAGAAAGTAAGCACTGAGCAATCCCCCGACCTGGGCCACGACAATAGTAAGAAACGATTTGTTGCTATCAGGGACAATGTGTATTTATATGAACTGGGCATAACCAATACGGAAGGCAGGATCAAAAATAACATGGAAGATAAATACCGCCAGATCGATAAATACATCGAAATTCTGGATGGGATCATCCGCACGGCCCATTTGCCCAACGATCTTTCCATTGTTGATATGGGCTCGGGCAAAGGCTACCTTACTTTTGCCCTCTACGATTATCTGGCAAACACCCTTAATCTGAAAGCAGAAGTCACCGGCATAGAAGCCCGGCAAGCACTGGTGGACGACACCAACTCTATTGCTCAGAAAGCCGGGTTTAAGCATCTTCATTTTAAAACAGGCAATATTAAGGACACGGCGATAGAAAAAACAGATATGCTGATAGCCCTGCATGCCTGCGATACCGCCACCGATGATGCCATTTATCAGGGAATACAGCAGAAATCAAAAGTGATTATTTGCGCTCCTTGCTGCCATAAGCAGATACGTAAGCAACTGGATCCGCAAAATGTGCTGAAACAGATCACCCGTTTCGGCATACTGGCCGAACGTCAGGCAGAAATGATCACGGATAGTATCAGGGCCATGATTTTGGAAGCTTATGGTTATAAAACCAAGGTCTTCGAATTTATTTCGGGCGAACACACACCCAAGAACCTTCTGATCGTCGGCATCAGAAAGAAAGTGGCAACTACTCCCGATCAGGCCATTCTGGACGATGTGGCCGAAATCAAAAAAATCTACAACATAGAGTATCATTATCTGGAAAAGTTGATGGGTTTAAACCAAATTTTAAAATAGAAGATTCTTAATGTCTCCTCTGGGTCCTTTATCGCAACCTGCTTAATAATAAGCAACTAAGGCAGACTTTCTGAAGATTGCACCTTGAAAAGTTATTCCTGCGTCAGTCGTTATAACGACTGACACTTTCTTGATAAC
>CAZNRQ010000503.1:0-3014 GCA_964574845.1 uncultured Bacteroidales bacterium | reverse complement strand
GACCATTTCTGGCATGCATTCTTGCCTTAATGAGTCTGCAATAATCATAATTATTTTCCCCCTTCAACATAAAAATTATAACTTATTTCAATGTCAGCTAAATCGCTTAAACGCTTCTCTTCCGACTTAATATATTGAGAAGATGGGCCAATATGAATTATGCGATTGGCTTGATTTTTTGCAATATATTTATTTGAAAAGTCAAAATATTTATCAGTTAGATATTCATTTTCATTATAAATAATTGCGCATACACCATTAAGCCATTTATATCCGATTTTCATAAATTCATCTAATGTTAATATCATGTATGCGTTAAATTCGTAAATGGATATAGCCTCAAGTATATCCTCTCCTTTTGTAATATTTGGTGTAATTATAATATTTACTTTGTTTTTTATTAAATAGCTAAAACACTCTGTATATTTATCAGCCTTTATATAAACACTATTTTGAAGTAATATTTGCTTATTTGAAATAACAATTTGTTGAAAAGGCGTATTAAAATTTATTAAATTAGTATCTAAGATATTATCTTTACTACTTTTGATTCCAATTTTACCCTCTTTGAAAGCAATCCCGAAGGACTTGTTTCTACAGTAAGGGCAGCCACTACAAACTTCCTGTGCATATGGGAATTCATCTATAAATATTGTTGAGAAACAGTTCTTTTTTGCGCTTTTTATCAATTTTTTTATAGACTTTATTCCTTCGCTTATCCTTGTTCTTTCATTGGCTCTAAAATTTGTAAGATATGTTGATAACTTTTCCGAATTCTCAAGTATGGATATTTGCACCAATTCAACAAGCATTTTATAGCCATTATTACTCGAAATATCAACATCTATTATCCTAAGAAGATTGCTTTTTAGCATGAATATTATTACATCTTTATTCCAACCGGCATTTTGTTGTCCTGTAGTTTCATATTTAAGATGTTCTGGCGCAATCTTAACATCTAACCATACTTTATTTGGGCCTTCTCCTGCCTTAGCGTTTGAATACATTGCTTTCCATCTTTTTACAATATTATCGACCGTTAATATTGAGGATTTAGTTAAGTTGTTTATAATTTCATTATCCTCAGTTTCATTAATCAACCAGTAGCAAAGGGACGTGCATCCATCCCTCCCAGCCCTTCCTATTTCTTGATAGTATCTACTCACATTTTCTGGTATATAGGAAGTTATTATTGTCCTGATGTCTTCTTTATCAACTCCCATACCAAATGCTGACGTTGCAATAATTATATCAATTTCGTCTTTTCTCCATTGTTCAAGTATTCTCTCCCTATCGCTATTTTTGGTTTCACCGGTGAATAACTCCAAGTAGGAAAACCCTAATTCTTTTAATTTATTATAATAAGTTTTGGCAATTTCAGGTCTACTAGTGTAAACGATTAAAGGTTTTGGCGCTTGTTTAACAAGTTTAACCAGTATATCCTTCCTTTCTTCCTCATCATTACATTTATGCATATAAAATTTAGGCTCTGGTCTTAATTCATCGGCCCTGAATTCAGTCAGAAAGTCATCATCGAAAATTATTTTTAATATTTCTGTGTCTTCCATAGTTAATGTTGCCGACAGCAATATTGTTTTTAGCCCTGACTCAGAAAGCTCTTTAATCTGATTTCGAAACGATCCTAGAAGTTGAAATTCAGGTCTAAATTTAATCCCCCAGCTAACGACCAAGTGTGCTTCATCGATAACAAGTGCACTTATTTTAGAATTTTTTGCCGATGCAAGGATTTTTTCTTTAAATTCTTTATGCATCAAAGCCTCAGGCGAAATATATAAAATTGAAAGTGTGTTGTTATCAATCCCTTCAAAAATCCTGTTTTTATTTTTTTGATCAATCCCTGAATAATATGCAGCGCAAAATGTTGAAGAGAATTCGCACTTAGCATATAATTGCTTTGTTGAGATTTCGTGATCTATTGCAAGTGCAATAGTTGGAACAACCACAATAATTAGGCCGTCATACATGTTTGATAGCGCCGGTAGTTGCCAGGCAAGGCTTTTCCCTCCCCCAGTAGGCAAACAAGCTAGTAATGTTTCATTTTTTTTCATATTTGAAATTACATAAATTAACATCTTTTGAGATAAGGAAGTATAATTTTCATATCCTAAATATCTATATAACGTCCCATCTCCAAATGACTTTTTTGTTCTCCTACTTTTAATATTTGAATATGAAGATCTTAAGTCATCAATATCATTAGCAATATTAACTTCTATAGTCAATTCAATATTATTATTGGTCGTGTCAAAAATAAAACCAAATGGCATTTTGTGCATGTAAATTTTATCGTACAATTCATTTGAGATTAAAATTCCACTTTGAAAATATTGCATGCATTGTCTTATGTGACCGCAAAAGTCAACGATGTTATCTTCTTTTAATGATTTCAGTGCTCTTAGCACGCATCTATATTTTAGAGGCTCATTTGCATCGCTTATTAAACTATCAATTTTACCGATAGCAATATCAACGTCTAAATCATTAAATATAACTTTTTGAATTAATAGGATTGTTGGCTCCATCTAATCACTCACCCCTTTTTAAAAACAGTAAATGCAATAGAATCTAATTCTATTATTGGGTTTGTTAATCCATAAATCAGTGCTTCTATAATGTCTTGAGTTAAGCAATATGTATTAATATCATTTATCCCATAGAATATCTCTCTTGCTTTCTTTGAGTTGAATTGGTTGTCAAGTTCTTCTCTCGCTCTTGTTATATCAGTAAAAATTTTAGCTTGCTCCGCTGCAATACCTTTGCCGGTTTTGTATGCAGCTTTCACATACTTTTCCCAATTCACCTTTGGATATTTATTTTTAAATGCATTAATCATTCCATTTTCTCGTTTTCCGAGATGCATTGGTCTTTTATGCGTTACTTCTTCTAGTTGCCTCAGAATGTTGTATTCACTTATTGAATCCCACTTAATATTCAATGGCGCGGTGTTAATTACCTGCTTGTTATAAATAAATCTGCTAATCAATGTATAAATC
>CAZNRQ010000502.1:0-3026 GCA_964574845.1 uncultured Bacteroidales bacterium | reverse complement strand
TTAATAGAAAAATAGTTTTTTATTTGTTTAAAAAAAAATATTAGTTTTACAATCGGAAATTTTGTAGTATTGTAATCAAATTTCTGAACAACAGAAAACGACTCCTATGAGATATTTTAAAAAGTGGCTTTTCATTCTACTGGCAGTAATTGTTGCTGAAGTTGCGTTCGACTCCTGCTCAAGGCATTACAGATATAAAAAGATGATCAAACGCAGACGTTCTGCCATATCTCATCGTTATCATTCACCCTATCAGAAGAAACTTAAAAAGAACATTATTCCTATTAATAAGAACTATATCATCAGAAACAAACGAAACACCACCGGCGTTCCTAATTCAGGAGGTCGCAGGCGTTAAAAATATTTAGCCCAAAAGAAAAAGGCTGTCTGATTATTCAGGCAGCCTTTTTCTTTTTCCATTTTGTTAATTTCTATTGGGTCTTCAACACCTTCACTGTATAGGCATGATTGCCTGAAAACACCTTAAGCATATAATACCCTTTCGATAGATCAGCCAATCCGGTAATAGGGATAGAATTGCATCCGGGGGTACGCGTTATTTTCTCCTTATTGAACACCATGCGCCCGCTCAGATCATATATTTGGACATCGATGGAAGAAGTATCGTTGGAGTAGAACACCAGATTGAGGTGGTCATTAATAGGATTGGGGAATACATTAATGATATTTTCCTCATCGAAGTTGTCTATCTTAAGTCCGTTCAGAATAAGATTGGCGACAATGAGATTGGGGATACCATATCCGAATCCCGAATCAGGCACATTAACCCTGCTGGCAGATTCAATAACGGTTTGAATGATCTTCATGTTCGACAACTCTTTATGTGCCTGCCAGAAACAAGCCACAGAACCGGTCAAAACCGGAGATGAAAAAGAAGTACCGTTGCCCGACATCACGCTGCCCGTTTGCGACGATACGAATGTACCTTCGCCCATGGCACAAACCGTAGGTTTTATTCTACCGTCTACGCTCGGCCCTCTTGAACTGAATGAGGCCAGTTTCCCTAAAGCATCCACAGCTCCCACTGTTATAATACTGTCAGCATCAGCCGGTGCTCCTATATAATGCCAGGCACCATTCCCCGAATTGCCGGCACTATTGCATACCAGTAGCCCTTTGGAAGCTGCAATATCTGCTCCATTGGAGGAGCGGCAGGTATGCCCGTTCATATCCTGATAAGTATGATTCCATTTGGTATTATAAAACTCGGTGTAACCCAAAGAAGAGTTAATGACATCGGCTCCAACACTGTCAGCAAATTCAGCTCCGCTCACCCAGTTATCTTCCTCTATCGGATATTCTGAGTCGGCATCTTCCGTGCGCAGCAACCAGTAATGTGCTTTCGGAGCGGTACCAATAATTTTGCCAGGCACATTGCCTCCCATAATGGATAAAACCATCATACCATGGGTACTTCTGATAAATACATTTCCACCCGGTTCCACAAAATCTTTGGTTCCCAGTATCTGGTGGTTCTGCCAAAGGCTATCAAAGGTAGCTATGGAATCAACTTTGAAAAATCCGGCATCCAAAACGGCAATGGTCATACCTTCGCCTCTAAAACCCATACTATGCAACGAATCTGTTCCCAACATATGGGCTTGAGTATAAGCCAAACCATAATCAAATTTACCTTCAATGCTGGCCGGAGATCCACCTAATTGCTCCTGTACCTGAGTAAAAAAATCAGCCTCAACATCCCCAATGCTTTGCGACCCTTTGGCACTATCTTTCTTTTTCTTTCCCTTTTCTACCTTTTTGGCAGTCTGCTCGGCAAGTGTGTCAATTCCTGACACAAAAGACAGAGCAGCTATCTTTGTCAGAACGGAAGCATCTATAGTTTTAATGGTCACGCAATTAAACCATTTCGAAGTATTTAATATCTGTGCACCGGCATTTCTCACACTATCCACATACCAGGAATTCACAGGAATATCGTTAAGCTTAATGTCGATCATTTGCTGATGTCTGCGTTGAATTGCCTTTTGCGATAAATACTGCGATGGATCAGCTATAGAATAGGGTGAATTGTTCTTATCAGTAAAGTTAACGCGAAATTTGCAGGCTACATTCTGTGCACCCAGGCCCGAAGCCATAAGCGACAAGGTAAGTATCAGTAAAAACTGTTTCATTGGTAAAGATTTAATTGCCGTAAGAGTTAATAGTATAAGAATAGTTCACCCCCTTTTTTATCAGGCCGGTAGGTTCTTTGGTTAGGTTCACAAACTTTTTGTAGATCATTCCGATATGAGAAGCGTAAACTTCCTTTTCGAACTTTTCGCTGATGAGCGTATATTCCTCTTTTTCGACTACGCTAAGGGTTGAATCGTAGTTTATGTTATTTTGCAGATAACTGTCGTGAACATTTTTGTACGTATAATTTTGTGTCCCTAAAGTATTATATAGGTTGCCATCCCATTTCTCATTATTGTGAGGAGGGAAAATAAGTTTTATGATACGAATGTTTTCTTCTACCTTTTCAGCGGTTGTTGTAGTTAGGTTTTCACTCCAAACGTCCTTAAGAAACCAATCAGTGGTATCACTTAGTTTTTTATAACGCTCCAACCTTTGGGTTTCGCGGCCTTCATTATCGGTGTAAACTGACTCTACTATCTCCCTGATCTGAAATTTAAAAGAATCTACTGTTCCCGTAAAATCATTATAGCTAATAGAATCAACGTCATATACTACCCAATGTCCGGTATTAACCGGGAAGTATTTATAGTACATGTCTACCGGAAGTTCACTTTCCTTTTTGCAGGAAGAAACCAACAGAAAAATGGAAACCAAGAAAACCGGAATAACTTTAATATACTTCATCTAAGGCCGGAAAATTTATCAGTATGCGAAAATACGAATTTTAGAGAAGTAAATATCAATTACCAACACGAAATTGCAAAATCAAATGATCACACCACCGCCTATCAGATCATTTCCTTCGTAGAAGACAGCTGACTGACCGGGTGTGATGGCAGAAACTTCCTTATCGAAAACAACGTGTATCC
>CAZNRQ010000501.1:0-3034 GCA_964574845.1 uncultured Bacteroidales bacterium | reverse complement strand
GGGGAGATGTTGCCAAAAAAGTAAAGGAGTAGAATATTGTTATTACAGGAGTTAAAAATGAAAATCGTAATGACGAAGGCATATTGAGAGACAACGTCAGTATTGTGCATACTGACTACGATAATATGTGATATGACGAAAGAAAAAACCAGAATAACGAAAGAATCACCCAAGATGACGAAGCGAGAACCCAAGATGACGAGGACGTAAACCCAAATGACGAGGTAATAAGCCATAAGAACGACGCAATAATCTATCGCAACGAGAAAATAATCTATACCGACGAAGTAAAAAACCAATATGACGACGAAATAATCCATAGTGACCATGGGATATTCCATTGTAACTATGACTAAAACCGTAATAACTATGGAAAAAACCATGATGACGACGATGCAACCCGTAGTGACAGAATGGAAATGATAATAATTATTCGAAAAACAGACTTTTGTTAAGCTCTATTACTTTAAATTATGTACGAAATAGGACTATTGTCTTGTTAAGGAGAAGTTTTTCTTGTTAATTTTGATTTACGGATGGATAATTTGCGTTTTTTGAGTTGTTTTCTGTGGGTTTTACCAATAAAATTATGTTTCTAGCTAATATTTTACAATTTTCAGGAAAGAGAATCGGATTTTTGCCTCGCGTATAATACAATTAGTAATTGTAAAAAAGAAATGCAAAAAGGTATTTAGAAAACACTGTATATAGATACAGGTTGTAAAGTAGCCGGATAAAAAATCAAATTGTGATTTTTATAGTTGATATTGAAAACAGTTTTTAAATCTCACATTACTGCTATAGAAAGTGATAGGATTTTATTTTACAGTAAAAAATTTTTTTTATAAAATTGTTTTATGGTATTTCTATTTTTTTTATTTTTGGAAAAAAAATACACATTTATTATGGCTAGTGAAACCGGAATAGAAAATACGATTGCGAATTATTTTGTTGTGATTACGCGATGCGGTGAATTTGGGACAAACTATGATCCTGTAAGAGAAGAAATTAAAATAGTGAACATGACCACGCAATATAATGGGGCGGTTAGTGTTCAGAATAATTATATAGCAAGCCTGGAAATAACCAAAGTGGCTATTAATAGCCGGGAAGTGTTGTTTGAGCAGATGAGGGAGATAGCTGTGAGATCATTTTATGTGTTTAAAAGCAGTAAGGCGGGTAAGAATGCAAAAAAAGATGCCCGTGGATATCTGAATAAAATTACGGGAAAGAGTAAAAAGATAAAATTGCTGGACAATGGGTTGCCGGATCCGAAAAATGTGAGCCAAAGTCAGCAAGGATATGATAATAAGGTGAAGAATTTTTTTTCGATGGTTACTCTATTTGAAAAAGACGGAAATTATGCTACCAATGAAACCGTATTGAAACTCGCAACTATGTATACCCAGATTACGGAATTGGAAAATGCCAACAAAAATGTGGTTTTGAAAAATGCAGATACGATAGAAAAAAGGCAGATCAGAAACTACGCTTTGTTTGAAGAGGAAAAAGGAGTGATTGACGTATCGTTGTTTTGTAAGAGTTATGTGAAGGGATTGTATGGGCCATCTTCGACGGAGGCAAAATCTATTTGCAGTGTTCCGCTGAGGAGGTATATGAGGATAAAGAAGGCTTTGTAGAATTCAGATTTGTGATTTAAGATTTATGATTTAAGATTTATGATTTTTCATTTTTGATTTAAAAATAAAGTATAAACAATTTAAAACCTAGAAATTATGGGGAAAATATCGCAAAAAGGACATTATCAGAATATGGCTGCTATTTATGGCATGTATGGTTTGGTAAAAGCAAAAGGTGCCGCATGGACACCAGTGGACACTTCACTGACTGATGCAAATATTTTGCTGAAGTGGGAAGAAATGAGAGACTCATTTAAAATTTACATTAAAGAGAAAATTGGTTGGGGGACGAAAGTTAATTTCAGGGAGTTGGGAATGGAGACGGTGAATCCGTTGATGACGAGGGTGAAAAATGAAGTTATGGCCAGTACAGCTAATGCCAATTTTAAGGCAGATGTGGTTTCGAAGGTTAAAAAAATACAGGGAGTGAGGGCTACTCCTAAGATGAAAATGGAGGCCGATACGCCCGATGTGCCTACAGACGATAGTGTAGATCAGATTTCGGCAGCTCAGACGGGTATAGATGATAAGCTGGGAAATGTTGGAGAATTGATTGCATTGCTGGGTGCAGAACCACTTTATACTACTCAGATTAATGAACTGAAGGTTGTGAATCTGGGGACATGGTTGGATGATCTGAATGATAATAATCAAGCCGTGACGTTGCAACACGGTGTGATGTCGACCAAAAGACTGGAAAGAAATAAGTCGTTTTATGATGAAGTAAGTGGCGGTTGTGTGTTGGCAAGCAAATTACGTAATGCCTTTAAGTCGCAATATGGTGGCAATAGTCCACAGTATCATGAAGTGACGAAGTTTAAGTTTGTGACGCCGAAACTTTAGGAATTCAGAATTCAGAAGTTGGAAGTCAGAATTGAAGAAGGGCCTGCATTTGGATGTGGGCTTTTTTTTTGTGAGAAGAAGACGCTGATTTATTATGATGTTTATGATTTGCGCGGAAGATTTTTTTATGATTGGGAACCCCAAACCCTCCCGATCCGCCATAGGTCGGATGCGGGACAGGCTTAAAAAAGGGGCTATAACAGGGCGGGTTGATAGGAATTATAAACCACACGATGGAATCGTGCGGCAGCGGGGGAGAAATCATTTTCTTCCTTTTTGCCCCGCCCTAAAGGGAGAAGGAAGAAAATGATTTCAAAGATAAAACCAGAATAAAAAATGATTGAAGACGATGCACTGGCAAATTTGTTTTATAAATTGAACAGTTGTTATGCTAAAAAAAGTATGGAATTATTATCCAATGAAAATTGTGATTCGTACACGCTAGGAAAACTTAAGACCAGAGAATGGGACATTAGGGAATTTGAAAGATTTTGTATACAAGCCGAAAAAAACCCTTATCATCAAAAGGAAAAAGTTAAAGAAGCTGAAAG
>CAZNRQ010000500.1:0-3038 GCA_964574845.1 uncultured Bacteroidales bacterium | reverse complement strand
GTTGAACACACGCGACGGCTTTGGAATATGGAATACTGATACGCTTTCGCTGAAAGCAGACACCGACACAGAATTCCTGCTGATGGAAGTTCCTATGACCTTTTAATAGATAAGGTACCTCGTGTCCTTGAAAATTGAAAATTGTACATCGAAAATTGATTATTAATGACTATCAATGACAATATAAACAAATGTTCAATGCTCAACAAACAATGTTCAGCAATAAGTTTAAGGAATCACAAAATCAATCTTAGTGTCGACGCTCACCTTTTCGTTGGCACCTACCTTGAAGCTGCTGTTGAGGCTTGAACTCATGTAGTCGCCTTTCTTGTGCATTTTGTCGCCGTTGATGTCGTCGTAAGAATACAAATAATATGTGCCGGGCTGAACGTTTTTGATGGTATAGGTTTTGGTTCCCACGGGCAGATACACATACTTGGAAAGATAATTGAGTTTTTCGGGATTGTATTTCAGTCCTTCGAACATAGGTTCGGTGGTGAGCAGCAGGCAGAGTTCGTCGGTTTTGGCCGTTTTCAGTGAAGGATCAATGCTGATGTTCACCGTAACGGTTCCCATAGGAGGCTGGGCAGCGCCATTGTAAGGATCTTCGTCGAGATTGAAAAAGATGCTTTCTTTCATGTCTTTGAATGCGCCGGTCAGGTCTTTTGCCACCTTGGGTTGCGGAAATTTAAATTCGTTGATGGCATCTTTGGCCGCCTCGCGGCTGGTGAGGGCAGGCTCGAAGCGCGAGTGCAGTTTCAGCACAGGCGACTGGTTGAATTTGTTGGTCCACACTTCCTGTGTGAAACTATTCTTTGTGAAATGATAAATGGTAGAAGCCCTGTTCTTTCCGCCGATAAAATCCACAAAACGATAATATCCTGTGGCTTCGTTCGCCGAATCCAGCATTTCGTAGGTAACGCAGCATTTGTCCTGAAAACAGCCTTCGGTGCGCTGGGCTATCACCAGTTTGTTGTTGTATTTGGCCACAAAATAGCTGGTGATGTTCACCGTGTTGGAGTCAAGCATGGAGTATTGCGACACCTGTGATGAAGATACCGGGCGGAAATCGATATACCATTTGTCGAAGCTGCCGGCCGAGGTGGAAGTAACCACTTTGCCGTTCCACAGACCTACAATATTGCGCAAAAAACTATAACCCACCACAGCATCATCGGTACTGGACTGGCTGCTGACATTCGCAACGGATAGTAGCAGAATAAGGGCTGCCAAAGCAGAGGTTCTTTTCAGAAAAGACAGTTTCATCATAATGTTTTTTGATTTTAGGGTAAAAAAGAGGGATAGAATATTTTCCAAAAGTAAGAAAAAAATGGAAGACTTTTAGACTATTAGACTTTTAGGCTATTAGGCTATTGGATGGAGCTATTCACAGATTTTCAAAAAGAAACTCTTTCATATTTGTCATAAGCCGGATTATCGTCCAAACGTTTTTTAGCAGCATATCATGCCTGCGGGATAGTTTGAAAGCTTTTTTGTAATTTCTCTTTGTCGATACCTGAAACTAGTTTACGAAATAGTGCCATAATTTTTTCATGATTTTAATTTTAATTGGTTAATACACTGATTTACTATTTGCTGTTGATAAGGAATAATATCTTTTTGCCCAGATAGGTACAATGATAGACACTAAAAAAAGTCGTTTTGGTGCTACCCGACTTAGGGTAGATATCAAGTGACGTCTTTTTGCCCGAAACAGATTTGTGCTCCTGACAAAGTAACATCTTTTTGTATCGGTTGGACTTTCGATGCTGACAAAATGACATCTTTTTGTATCAGTCGGACTTGTGTTCCATACAAAATGGAGTCTTTTTGCCTCGGTCGGACTTAAGGTAGACATAAAATAAGGTCTTTTTGTATCGGTCGGAAGTCTTACAGGCATCAAACGACTTTTTGCGATGTCGGAAGTTGCCCTTACACCCTTAAAGTAAGATTGTTTGATATCGCAATGATACATCGTGACCCCGCAAAGCGAACTCCAAAGAATGGCGCGTGTCAAACTCGTAATTAGTTGATTGTGTTTATTAAGTCTATTAAGTAGACAGGAATCCGGAGAAGAAGTGCATCACGACTTACGGCCCATGGCTCGTATTGATTTCTCTGCGCCCTCTGCGTCTCTGCTGTAAATCCTCTTGTGCATCTTTTGTGCTGAAAAAAATCCCTCTCCATTTCCCGATAATTATGTAGTTTTATACTGCAAAGTTTTTTCACCAGCAAACCCATGAACAAGACCATCATGTACGCCACCCTTATCCTTTCCCTCTGTTTCCTGGTTTCCTGCAACCACGACTGCGATCCCAAAACAAAAAACAACTTCAGGCAACTGCCCCTCGCGCATATAGCCGACCTCGAACAGATCAACTCCATGTTCCTAAGGAACCTCGTTCTGCTCTCTGATTCCTGTTGCAGGAATATCGGCAGTGCCCACAGTGGCCGCGCCTGCTCCGATCCCGATTCGTTGCGTAAAACTTATTTCTATCCTGCCACCAAACATCTGCTGAAACTATACCTTCCGGAAAGCGAATCGGCCACACTCCAACTTATTGACAAGCTCGCACCGCATTCTTATTATACCAACGACGATGTGCTCATCACCAATTTCTCATTCCGGGCAGATTCAACGGTCAAATATCCCGTCTTCCATGCCCAATGCGGCGACAGCATCACCGAGCATTACATAATTTTTCAAAAAGGGAGCGGCCCTGCAGGAAGCTTTTATGCCGGTGACAGAAATGTGACCCTGGTGAAACAAAAGTTAATCAAACCCGGCTGGACCTATTACATCATAAGATACGCCAATAACTAATCAAGCAGTAATACTGCACATCCATAAACCATTTAATACTATTACCTTGAAAATATCCGACAACCCATACCCGCAAAAAAACAATATTCCCCAGCCTTACCTGCTGCCCGGCCCTATTGAACAGACCGAATACCTCCTCGATGGAGAGATACATCATTGGAAAGGCCTGCAACATGAGGTTCATTCGCCCGTGTTTGTGCAGGATGGCGAAAGC
>CAZNRQ010000499.1:0-3046 GCA_964574845.1 uncultured Bacteroidales bacterium | reverse complement strand
ATAATGACTTCCCTGCAAAGAATATTGACTTCCCTACAAAGAATAATGACTTCCCTACAAAGAATATTGACTTACGAATAAATGAAACTGACACAGTTCAGTGAACACTCCCCTTTTCGGTTAGGGAGAGATTTGAATGTTCTGAAAAATGTGATGCCTTTATTTTCGGAAAGTCATATTGTTAATAAACCTGTTGATATTGTTTGTCAGAAGCTTAACTTTTCACTTGCACAATCTTTCGTCCGGTATTATATTTGCAATGCTTTTTTGATTCTTGTTTTTAGATTAGTTTTAGGTAAAAGGGTTCGCCTGGCGAGGCGGATCCTTTTTTTTATTTGGGCTGTTGTTATTGATATTGCGCAATATTTCCCATAGCAAATAAGGCTAAATCGAAAGATTTAGCTTTTTGTTTTCTATTCAAAAAAAGTATAAAAGAAAACGTATTATAGACCCCTCGACCAGAGGCTGTAGTGACGAACCATCAAAAAGCGCGTCTTATAATAATCGCTGTTATTGTATTTTTCGATAGTAACTCCGCGGTGGCAGGAATGCATCATGGTGATCTGCCCCGAATCGGCCTTGATGATCAGCGCCACATGACCCACTCTATTGGTTTTGGTGCTACGGCCCTTAAAATATATAAAGTCGCCCTTCTGAGCCTGTTTTATATCAACTTTTTGACCCACTGCGGCCATGCCCGACGACGAATGAGGAAGATGAAACCCATATTTGCCGAATATATACGATACATAGCCCGAGCAATCGAAGCCCTGAGGAGTGGTTCCGCCATATTTATAATGCAATCCAAGAAATTTTTTCCCAAAAGTGATGACACTGTCGATAACAAATTCGCTTCGGGCCGTAGTTTTCACCGAATCTCTGACAATACTGTCGTTTTTTATCGGAAATTTGAAGGGGGCTATATACTTCGACTGACTATGCGAATCGGGAATCAATACAGCAATGAAGATGATCATTACGGCAGACAATACATATTCTATCTTAATCTTACGTCTTAAGTTCATGTTGCTTTTTTGATGAAAACTTATCGGTTGGCAATAATTGGCGAACCAACCTTTTTATTGTATTAAAGCCAAATTACGGCTCCTCACCCCTATCCATAGATCTGATTAATTCTACTTGGGGAGGCAAATATAAAATAAACATTTTACCTGACCAAATTCTGCCTGAGGCTATTTCATCAATCGGCTATGCTTATAACCATACACAAAATAGAGCGAAAGCCCCACCACTAGCCATATCAGGAAGCGAAGCCAGTTGGTTATGCCCAATTCGGACATCAGGTAAAAATTGGTGAGCAATCCGAGCACCGGGATGAGCGAGAATTCTTCCACAATAGCAAAAATAGTAAGCACCAGTGCCACCAGAATAAAAATCAGGAAAGGAATCTTTTGCAAAATCATTTGCCATTCGGTCAGCAGATTGGCGGAAGCAAAATTTGCAAATGAAGCGCGATTCATCAGAAAAATGCCAATAAATACTCCTATCCAAACTACCGGGAGGTAATAACGGGAGTTGAAATACGGAATGGTAAACCCTTTTACCAGACCGGCTTGTTTGGGCCGTTTGGGATTATCCAGCACCAACACCCCACCTGATACCAGCACAAAAGCAAACAAGGTGCCAATACTGGTCAGGTCGGTTACTTCGGTCAGGTTCATGAACAAGGTAGGAATAGCTACGAGAAAACCTGCAACCACCGACGAAAACGCGGGAGTTTTATATTTCTTATGCAACTTCGAGAATTTGGACGGCAGCAGACCATCGCGGCTCATGCTCATCCAGATGCGAGGCTGCCCCAACTGGAATACCAATAAAACGCTGGCCATGGATATAACGGCGCTAACGGCAATTATCCCAGAAAAGCCATTCAGATTCAACCTATGAAAAACATAAGCCAAAGGATCGCCCACGGCTAGTTCTTTGTAAGGTGCCATTCCGGTCAGCACCAGGCTGATGATAACGTATAAAACGGTAGATATCAGCAACGACAACAGTATGGCGCGCGGAAGGTCTTTTTGCGGTCTTTTGCATTCCTCAGCCGTGGTAGAGATAGCGTCGAAGCCTATGTAGGCAAAAAACACAGCCGCAACACCTTTCAGCACACCCGAAACCCCGTTAGGAGCAAAAGGACTCCAGTTGCCTGTGTTGACATAAAAAGCGCCCACCCCAATGATGAGCAATAATATGACAATTTTGAGCAAAACCATAAGGTTGCTGGCAATCTTCGATTCGCGAATGCCGATATATACCAAAGTTGTAATGAAAACTACAATGCTGAAAGCCGGCAGATCGGCAATAATATGCAGCCCGAATATTTGCGGAGCTGTGGTCCATGCTGTATAGGCTTCCTGCAGGTTGGCCGACAACTGGCTAAAAGCCGTTCCGGAATGTAACTGCTCCACCACAGTGGCAAATCCCCTTGAGGCACTTAAATAATCCGTAGAGAAATAGGCCGGAATGTGAATACCAAGTCCATTACACAATCCGGTAAAATAGTCGGACCACGATATGGCCACAGCAATATTGCCCACGGCATACTCCATGATCAGGTCCCAACCAATGATCCAAGCGATCAGCTCACCGAAACTGGCATAGGCATAAGTATAGGCGCTTCCGCTGATAGGTATCACCGAAGCAAACCGGGCATAACACAGGCCTGAAAAGCCGCAGGCTACCGCAGTAAAAACAAATAATAAGGAAACCGCCGGACCTCCGCTTGCCGCGGCATTGCCAATGGTGCTGAATATGCCCGCCCCTATGATGGCAGCAATTCCCAATGCAGTAAGATCAAGCAGGCTCAGGTTCTTCTTCAATCTATGAGCATCATGGCTCATATCGTCCGCATGACGAAGAATATCGTTGATAGATTTTTTCCGGAATAGATTGTTGATCTGCAAGTATAAATACTATTTTTTCAATAAAATTTTTGCTGCTTCCAGAATGCTTTTTTCATCAAAACCGCATTCTTCATAAAGTTCGGGTAAGGATCCATGCTCAATAAAATGATCGGGCACTCCCAGTC
>CAZNRQ010000498.1:0-3057 GCA_964574845.1 uncultured Bacteroidales bacterium | reverse complement strand
GCAAATAGCCGTAGCTGAATTTGGGCTGCTCCGAGGCCAGGAATTCTTCTTTGTTTTGCGTGATGCTGAAATCCACGCCCAGTCGACCGAATATATGCGCGAACACATATTGGTGGCGGGCAGTAGTCTCGTTAAGGAGTATCAGCATCATAGGCTTTGATTCTTTTGTAAAGATATATCTAATTTCCGAATACAAATGTTAAAAGGTGAAAAAAAAATGATTTTTTTTTCAATACTGAATTATCCCGTAAAAAAAAACGGAAACACAAGCCCCTGCATTCCCGTTTTTTTTGTCAATATAGTGTTCTATTATAACGTAATAATAAAATTAAAAGAGTTGTTTAATTCTGTATTCTCAACAGAAAACAATTGTATTAGGGTAAATGCTTTCTTAACGAGTGTAAATGGAAACCTAATATAATTTTGTGGAAATACTATAGGGGTTATAAGAAACCTAATAGGGGTAAATAGAAAATAAATAGGGGTAATAAGAAATTAAATAGGGGCGAATATAAATTAAATATGGGTTAAAAGAAATAAAGTATTTGAGATAATAAAGAAAATATAAGAGAATAGAAATAAAATATTATAAATTTCAAAAACCACTAACTTTTATTATCTTTGACCGTAAAAGTTCATTAATAATTCACAAATTTAAAAAGCCATGGCATTACATCTGGGTTCTTATATGAAAACGATTTGTTATCAATCCAACATAAAGGCAAACAAATTGGCCGAAGATTTGGGGGTAACGGTTGATGCAGTTTATAAGATGTTCAATTGCGAGAGCATAAAAATTGATACAGTTCTTAAGGTGTCTAAGAGTCTTAATCACGATTTTTTCAAACCATATCTTGAACAACTGCAACCAAATATCTATCTCAAATTGTCCGAATTGGAGAAGGAGAATTCACAGCTTAAGTCTGAACTCGAAACCCTTCGCATCGAAGCAGGCGTCTACAAAAAACTCCTAAAGATATCGGAATCTGAGAAATAGTTTCCATGCTTTATCTGCCACTGGCAAATTATTATCCCTAAATTAGTGAACAGACTCCTGTAAACAAGTCAGTGAGATGTCCATAAAAAGTAATGTGTTATAAAATGCACTGGTTTTCTGATAATTTTTCGTTCGGTTTATCCGAAAAACCCTACACCACTTCCGCCACCACAAAGGTGCTTCCGCCCACAAACACCAGGTCGGTTTTGGAAGCGGCCTTATAAGCGGCTTGGTAGGCATCCTTCACCGAAGGATAGATGCTGCCGGTGAGGCCACGGCGGCGGGCATGCATGGCCAGGCGGGCTGCCTCGCAACCACGGGGGATATTGGGTTTGCAATAATAATAGGTAGCGGTGTCGGGCAACACCCTCATGATATTGCGAATATCCTTGTCGCCCACCATACCCAGCACAAAATGTATATGGTCGCGTTTCACGCTTTTCAGTTGTTTCACCACCCACTCCAGTCCGGCCACATTGTGCGCCGTGTCGGCTATCACCAGGGGGCGGGCATTCAGCACCTGCCAACGCCCTGCAAAACCGGTGTTGATTACCACATTGGCTATGCCTTCGCGCAAAAGGGTTTCGTTGATAGCGTATCCCAGTTGGTTCAGCTTGTAGGCGGCGGCAAACACCGTTTGAAGGTTTTCCTGCTGATATTCCCCCGAAAGGGGACAATACACATCTTTAAAGGCCAAAACACCTCTGCGGCGCATTTGGCAAAAACTGCCGAAAGGTGTGGCGCAGCTAAAGGTAAAATCAGTAGCTTTATAAATCTGATCGGCATATACCACTTGGGTATTTTTATCAGCCGCCGTTTTTTCGAACACAGGGTTGGTCACCGGATGCCATTTGCCTATCACCACAGCTACCCCGCTTTTGATGATACCGGCTTTTTCGGCAGCGATTAAGGGCAGGGTATCGCCCAGATATTGCATGTGGTCGTAGCTGATATTGGTGATGATACTCAGCACGGGGCGCACTATATTGGTCGAATCCAAACGGCCTCCCATACCGGTTTCCACCACAGCAATATCCACCTTAGCATCAGCAAAATACTGCATGGCCATAGCAAAGGTCAGCTCGAAAAAGCTGGGCTGTATGGCTTCGAAATCGCTTTGATACTTTTCGATAAATGCCCCTATGTCTTTCTTAGGTATCATTTCGCCGTTGATGCGCATGCGTTCGCGGAAGTCTTTCAGATGAGGAGAGGTGAACAGTCCCGTTTTGAAGCCCGCCTCCTGCAACACCGAAGCCAGCATATTGGCCACCGAGCCTTTGCCGTTGGTTCCGGCAATGTGTATGGAAGGGAAACGAAGTTCGGGCTGGCCGGTAAGCCGGCTTAGTGCCAGGGTATTGTCGAGATTATTTTTATAAGCAGCGGCCCCAATGCGATGAAACATGGGCAATTGCCCGAAAATATATTTCAGGGCTTTTTTGTATAAGATGTTTTCGATTAGCTTTGGATTGGTAACAGTCACAGAAATTACAACCTAGTTCAGGTTCACGAAATTGTAAGTGATGGTTCCTTTTTGCTCTTCGGGAGCCTTGGCGTTAACGCTGAAGGTGGCGCGTTTGGCAGCATCGCCGGCCAGTTTCCAAAGTTGCTGATTGGTGGTGGTCGATCCGCGTCCGCCAGCAATAGCCTTGGTTACATTGCCGTTCTTATCCACCCAAATGTCAACCACCACTATGCCTTCGTTTTTCGAATTGTAGATGGGTTTGGGAAGATATTTGATGCTGCGGTCTTTCATCACGTATGAGATGCCTTTGTCGTGGCCGGGTCCAATCCCCGGGCCATCGCCGGGACCATGTCCATCGCCGTGTCCGCCACCGGTACCGCCGCCACTGCCGCCGTCGCCCGTATAGCTTTTCGAGTTCATGTCGCCGTTCAGTTTGCCCTGGTTGCCGGATGTGTTGGTAGTGCCATCGCCCGATTTTTTCTTATACAGAGCCTTGGAATCTATCACCGGGGCATTGATCTTCACAGGGTTATTGTCTTTTTTCTTGGCTTTATCATCGCTGTTCATTGCAATGGCATCATCGGTTTCCTGTGTCATC
>CAZNRQ010000497.1:0-3059 GCA_964574845.1 uncultured Bacteroidales bacterium | reverse complement strand
AAAAAACCTCAACCCATGGAAATTCTGCCTCAACCAAACAACGAATATTTAGTCGATGGAAAATACAGCATCACCGACCTGATAGACATCAATCGCGTACAATCCATATTTGATAAATTCAGCCTGGCAACAGGATTTACCATAGGTCTGCTCGACCATCCCGGCATGCGCATACTGGCTCAGGCCGGTTGGCGCGATATCTGCACCCAGTTTCACAGGGCCAAGGAAGACTCTGCCAAAATATGCGCCGTTAGCAATCAACGATTGATGAATAATCTGAACAATCCGGGTAAACCTACTATAGAAGCCTGCGATCACGGATTGATAGATTGTGCTGTTCCTATACTTATCAAGGGCGTTCATATTGGCAGTCTGGCTACCGGACAACTGCTTATGCATTCGGTCGATCCCGAACAATTCAAACAACAGGCAAAAAAATACGGCTTCGATGAAGAAGCCTATATGAAGGCTCTTAGTGCCATTCCTGTAATTTCGGAACAGGAACTGAACAATGTCACTCTTTTTATGGGTGAGATAGCTTCCTTAATATCCGAAATGGGGTACGCCAATCTCGTGATTAAGGAAGAAAGCGAGAAAATGGAACAGGAACTCGCCGAGCACAGGCGGCTCGAAAGAGCGCTTAGCGAAAGCGAGATCCGCTACGAGACCTTGTTCCGTGGAGCCGTCGAAGGCATATTGGCCGCCGATATAGAAACCAAAAAGTTTGTTTTTGCCAATCCTGCCATTTGCCGCATGCTGGGCTACAAAGAAAATGAACTAAAAAAACTGGGAGTTAATGACATTCATCCGCCCGATTCGATCCAGATGGTAAGCGAAGCTTTCGAAGGTCTTATAAAAGGCAACATCAGCAGCCCTGTAGAAGTTCCTTGTCTGAAGAAGGACGGAAGCATCATATATGCCGATATCAACTCCAACCAGATCATGATCAAGGGTCGGCACATCCTTGTTGGGTTCTTTACTGATATTACGGCCCGCAAGCGAATGAACGACGAATTGCAGACCAGTCTCGCCAAACTAAGGCTTACCATTGATGAAGCTCCCATTTGCGTGATCACTACGAACTTCGACCGTCGCATTTTATCCTGCAACAAGGCGTTTTGTAATATGTTGGGCTATACCGAACGGGAACTTAAGGAGAAAACCTTCACGGATATAACCTATCCCGATGATCTACACATTGGAATTGATGACATACCCACAATATTAGAAGGTAAAAAGAAGAAGTCGGTGATTCAGAAACGCTATGTGCGCAAAGATGGGGGTCTGGTATGGGTCGAAATTCAGATCAATCTGGTAAGAGACAATCAGGGAGAACCCTGGTATTTTATGTCCATCATTCAGGATATCACCGAGCGGAAACTAGCCGAAGAACAATTGCGCGAGACCAATGAATTGTTGTCGCTTTTCATAAAGAACTCTCACATCTACACCTATATTAAAGACGTAACTCCAGACCAAAGCAAGGTGATCATGGCCAGCGACAACTTTTTAGCAATGACGGGGGTTTCGGGTTCTGAAATGACAGGTAAAACTATGACGGAGTTTTTTCCCGAAGATTTTGCTAAAAAGATGATCGAAGATGATTGGAATGTGGTTTCCAACGGTAAAATAATCCATCTGTTTGAGGAATTGTACGGACGCAGCTTTACCACCATCAAATTCCCTATTTCCATTGGAAGTAAAAAGCTTTTGGCAGGTTATACCATTGATATAACGGAGCGCCAAAAAGTGGAAAATGCACTTCGCAATAGTGAACAATATTCCCGGCTCATAGTTGACAATGCTCCATTTGGCGCACATCACTATGAATTAAGGGAGGGAAATCAATTAATCTTTATCGGCGCCAATCCTGCTGCTGATCAAATATTGGGGGTTAATAACAAGCAATTTATTGGTAAGACGATTGAAGAAGCTTTTCCGGCTTTGGCAAAAACTGATATTCCCGATATCTATCGCCGTACTGCAGCCAGTGGCGAGCAATATGATGCCGAGCAAATAGAATATAAAGATGATAGGATTCAAGGTGCTTTTGAAGTACACGCATTTCAAACAGGGGTCAATCATGTTGCTGTATTCTTTATTAATATTACTGAACGAAAAGCAGCTGAAGAGGCACTGATGGAAAGTGAACAACGCTACAGATCGCTCTTCGCAACTTCGCCTTCCGGTATCATAATACTGGATGAAAACGGTATCATTCTCGAAGCAAACAAAGAAGTCTATAAATCAGTGATCTATTCACCTGAAGAGTTCATTGGAAAGCACATCAGTATTTTATCCGGCAGTGAAAATATTCCTCAGATAAATGAGAATATCAGGAGGATAATTTCCGGTGAAACTCTCGAACAGGAGGTGGTAAACTGTACCAAAGACGGGTTCGTAAGATATTATATGCTGCGCGAAATTGCCATTACCCTTTCCAACGGAAAAAAGGGTATTCTTTCGGTGTCGAACGACATCACCGAACGCCGAAAAGCAGAAAATATAATAATGCAAAATTCCATTGAGATAGAGCGCCAAAACGAAGAATACAAACGCATTAACATCGAACTACAGGAAGCCAAAGAAAAAGCCGAAGAAAGCGACCGTCTGAAATCAGCCTTTCTAGCCAATATGAGTCATGAGATACGTACTCCAATGAACGGCATACTCAGTTTTGCCAGTCTGTTGAAAAACCCACAACTCACCGGCGAAAAACAACTGGAATACGTGCGTATCATCGAAAGCAGCGGCGACCGCATGCTCAATATCATCAACGATCTTATCTGCATCTCAAAGATTGAGGCCGGGATGTCCGAAGTAATATTATCAAACTCCAGCATTAACGAGCAGATAGAGTATCTTTATTATTTCTTCAAACCCGAAGTCGAAAAGAAAGGTATGGATATATTCTTCAGCAACACATTGCCTTTAAGAGAATCCATCATTTATACCGACAGAGAAAAGATTTATGCCATATTGACCAACCTGGTGAAGAATGCCATCAAGTTTACCCGCGAAGGATACATTGAGTTCGGTTATAAAAAGAAAGGCGATTT
>CAZNRQ010000496.1:0-3083 GCA_964574845.1 uncultured Bacteroidales bacterium | reverse complement strand
GTGTTGTGCGAACTGGTGGAAGAGCGTGATTATGGCATATTGATCAATGAAGCCAGTATTCCGGTGAGTGAATCTGTGATGGGTCTGTGCGAGGTGTTTGGCTTCGACCCACTGTATATTGCCAACGAAGGCAAAGTAGTGATGGTTGTTGCGGCCAAAGATGCCGACAAGGTGATTGCCACCATGCACAGGCATGAACTGGGAAGCAATGCCTGCATCATAGGCGAGATCACCGCGGAACATAAACAAAAGGTATTGCTCGAAACTTCCATTGGCGGCAAACGCGTGATGGATATGCTGACGGGGGAGCAATTACCAAGGATCTGCTAGAGGAGGCATAAAGCCGGAAGTCGGAAGACCGAAGTCAGGAGAAAACAGCCATAAGAAAAGCCAATGATAACAATGAAAAGAGATAAGAAATCCCTGATCAGTTTTGCCATATTAATGGCGTTGATACTTTCTTTTCTTTTTGGCTTTTACGGCAAAGTTATTTTACATCCCAACTCCTACCTCTTCAGCAGTCAGGGCGACGGAATAAAGAACTACTTCACCTACGCCTGGTACATAAAGAACAACAAAAGCATAGGCAATTTCGAAGGGATGAACTACCCTTACGGTGAAAGCATACTCTATACCGATGGTCATCCCTTACCGTCAGTGCTGATGAAGGCCGCCGCTTCGGTTTTCCCCGGATTAACCTTCTATAGCATAGGGATTCTGAACTTTATCATGCTACTGTCGATTGGTATCACCGCCATTTTGCTGTATCTCTTATTCCGTCAACTGAGAATACATTACCTGCTCTCGGTTCTGGGAGCTATGGGCATTACCATACTCAGCCCTCAGATATTTAGGTTTGGAGGACATTATGCCTTGTCCTACAGTTTTTTTATTCCACTAACCCTCTACCTCCTTATTTTGTATGAGAATAAAGGGAAAAGCAGGGGAAGGCTGTTTTTATTATCATTGTGCATACTGCTGTTCTACTTTATACATGCCTATCTGGGAATGATATCGGCTACCCTTGTGTTTACCTATGGTCTGGTGTGCATGGCCGGGCGCTGGATAAGGGAAAGGAAACTGAGCTTTTCTAAAGGTTCGGGACTCATATGGGCAGCGGTGGTGCCGGTCGTTTTCTTTTATGTTTTTGTGAAATACACTGACATGCATAGCGGCCGAACCACCAATCCCTGGGGTATTTTGGAAGGCTATGCCGATCTCTCGACCGTATTTCTGCCGGTTTATTCACCCCTCGATTTTATTAAGACGGCCCTCTTCCCCAAGTTGGTGCAAAATTGGGAGGGATGGTCCTATATAGGATTAGCAGCCATTGCCGGATTGACATTTTATATCATTGTTTCTGTGATTGGGTCGGTAAGATTGAAAAAAATAAAGCTGAATGACACCTGGATAGATCATACCATGATCAGGAATCTATTCATAGCTTCCCTTATTATCCTTGCCTTTGCTTTGTTTGTTCCCTTCAGGTTTCACCTGCAAAGGCTGATCAACTATTTTGACATAATCAAACAATTCCGCGCCATAGGCAGGTTTGCCTGGGTGTTCTATTTCATCAGCAATATCATGCTGGTCTATTTACTTAATGTTGCTTTTCAAAAACTGGAGGCAAAAAAGAAAGTCATCGCAGGATATGCGCTTATTATAGCAGTGCCACTGATATTAGTATTGGAAGGGGTTGGCTATCACAAGACCATGGCTTCGGAAATTACAAAATCGCCCAATCTTTTCGACAAAGCACAAACCTCATCAGCGTTCAGGCAGAATGTGCGATTCCTGAGCCTTCAGCCATATCAGGCCATTCTGCCTTTCCCGTTCTTTTGCATAGGATCAGGGAATTTTGGGGTAGAGCCCAACAACCGACTGGCCGAACTGGCTTTTTTATATTCGTATCATCTGAAGCTTCCGCTAATTGCAAGTTTCTTGTCGCACACCTCTATTCGCGAAAGCAAAAACATGATGCAACTGCTGGCCAGCAATTTTTATTCTAAAAACTATCAGATCGACCTTTCGTCGAAAAGACCATTTTTGCTGCTTTGCCTCAACGGAAAAACCAGCCCCGCCGAAAACGAATATATCAAAAAAGCCATGCCGCTGATCACCAATGAGGAATACAGTTTCTATGAAATAAATCCTGAGGTGTTTTTCAGAAACACGGCATCCGAAGAAATGCAAGCATTCGAAAGCAAAAAGGACAGCCTCTTCGCGAAAAACGGATTCCTGGTATCAGACACCTCTTTGTATTTCAGTTTTACTGATTTTGCCAAAGCCGGATGCGATATTTCTTTTACGGGCAACAACGGAAGCCTTACGGATGTGCAAAGAGGGTATCATACCATCTTTTCGGTAAAACATAGCGCACTCACCTTACATAAAAAATACACTGTCCGATTCTGGATTTACAACGATGGGGAGAATTACGGGCAGGACCGATTGGAAGGATGGATATTTTTTCAGAAGCATAAAGGCTCATCCGTTGAATGGCTCGACCCCATCACCAGCGGCAGCAGCAGCCACGAGATCAACAATAGATGGTCGATGGTAGAACTTTCGTTTGATCATGCAGACCCCGATGCCGACTACGACCTGATACTAAAATGCAACGATATAGCGGAACAAACCTTCTATATAGACGATCTGCTATTTTACGATAACGACCTGCTGATCTACCGTCTGGATGCTAACAAGCAAAATACCACTTTATTCAAAAACAATCATAGGATTGTGATGCCGATTGGGCAATGATCCCTTGCGTTATTATTAAAATAATCTCGGATATTGACACAGGTTTATTGGTTTTCAAATCAAAGTACCTTGAGAAAAAGATGGGGGAATGATGCCTTATGAGTATGTGAATAAGAAAGGCTTTTTATCAAATATTCCTTCTATTCAAGCATTCACGCATCCAAACATATAACCATTCAGCCCTCACTCCCATCCATTTTTCCATTTTTCTATTCATGCTAAAAAAATTCTATCCTATCTAAGCACATTATTAAACATTCTTCCCTATATTTGTATTCAGTTTCTTTTCACTTTGTTATTATTGAACTTGTTTATTCACT
>CAZNRQ010000495.1:0-3087 GCA_964574845.1 uncultured Bacteroidales bacterium | reverse complement strand
ACGACCGGGGCATACGCTATTATGTGTTGCTGCAATGCCAACTGGGCCGGCATGTGGACCTTTGGCTGCGCTTTGCCCAAACCAGCTACAACAACAAAACCCTCATCAGCTCAGGACCAAACGAAATAAAGGGTAGCACCCAAACGGAAATTAAGGCGCAGATAAGGGTTAAGATGTAGGGAGGCTAAAGTCAGTGTGGTTGCCCGGCTTAATTTGCGGGTTTCGAACTTTATTACTTTAGTAACCTGAATTACCCCGCAGCATCCCTTACTTTATTAGTTTATTTCATCTCTGAAAGAATTACCGAAACAGGCATTAGTGATTTCATGCTTAGTCTATTGACAGTATTGGTCCGGGTTTTTAATTTTATTATTTTTATTGGATATTTAACCATATCCATTATGAAAACACCAAAAAGACCTTTTAAAAAGAAGGACAAAGTCAGCTATTGCGGGCAAACCGAACTGACGCCGGAGTTGTTACAAATTTTAGAGCATTTTGATCAGATAGCATTTGTGAAAGCATGCGGGAAAAATATTCAGTTTTATATAGTTGGACAAAAGCCACAACTGATAGCCGGAAGGTTTCGGGATATCGTTTGCCTGTTGTATCGCCGAAAAGCATTTTGCAAAATTCATTGTTCCTATCTGGTGAATATGGACTACGTGTTTGTATGGGCCACTCATAACGACGGTCTGCGGCTGCTGATGCGAACAGAAGAAGACTTCATGGGAAGGACCCAACTAACCCTTATCCTTCCGGATGCTATTGCCGCTTCAAAGTTCACGCCAGAAGGCGTGAACAAAATGGAACTTGCCATCAGGCTTTGCCGGGGCCATATTTTACCGGTTTCGGAAACTTTTACATCAGGGTTTAAAAAAAAGATCTGCCTATTTCCTTACATCAAACGTGTGTGGCAAACCATAGGATTGAGGACCGAAAAAATAGTAAATCAGTAATAGCTCGTTTACATTTTATTTCACTCTTTCACTGCGAAATAACAAAATTTTACCGGCAAGCATTCTGCACCCATTGGATATTTTTCGGGCTATTATTATTTTTGTATAGTAATAAAGTACATTAAATTTAAAAACAACCCAATTCCTAAACAATTTTTAAAACTTTTAATTATGAAGAACTTAGATAAAATTACCGTAAATCTTGACATCGACAATAAAGATGTTACCACATTTTGTAAAGATGTAAAAGGAGTTAAAACCACCGGCGACCATGATGTTACCGATCCTCCTCACACCGACACAGAATTGGGAGTCCAGGCCGACAAAGTGCTGGCGATTCAGGCCCAGAGGGTCACCGATAAATCGCCCGCACTCACGCGTCAACAAAAACTACAATACGATACCATGGTGCTGATGTATACGGATGTGGGTCTGTATGTGCAGCAGATAGCCCGCAAAGTGGCGGTGGCTGCCGGCGACATTGCGGCCGGAGAAGCCGTGGTGCTGCGCTGCGGATTCAAGCTAAAAGCCGCACCATCGGTACATCCGAGAGGATTTGAAGTGGTGGATTCCGGACCGAATTGGCTTCATTTAAGGGTTAAATCGGCCGGTAGATATTCTTCCTGTGCCTGGAGAATTGGTATTGCACAGGTGAAAGGAACACTTCCTGCTACATTTTTCCCAACAGTATATACTATGGAGTGTGAAGTGATACTTACCAATATTAAAAGCGGAATTTTGATTGCGGCCCAGGTGGCTACCATAGTTCCGGCATCACATGGAATCACCATGGATGATGCCAACCCTACCCGAAGAAAAAAACAGGTTCCCAGCTTTGCTGTAGGTGAGGGTATAGAAAATTTGAATTGGTCGAATGCTATTTTTGTAGGAAGCAAATAATTCTTACCCTACAAATTTATCCTGAGTAAAGATGCGGCAGCCAAAATTTGAGCGGCCGCATCTTTTTTTTCGTCTTACCACACAACAAAAAGATTAAGGATCTTATTTTAAAATAAATACAACACGCCTTCTAACGATTGGGACAATCCGTTTACGGAAGTGGACAATCCATATACGGAATGGGGTAATCCGTTTACGGAAGTGGGTAATCCGTCTATTGATGTGGCATATCCATTTACGGAAGTGGCATATCCGCTTACGGATGTGGATAATCCGTTTAAGGATGTGCGTAATCCGTCTACGGAAGTGGCTAATCCGTTTAAGGATGTGGTATATCCGTTTATTGATGTGGCATATCCGTTTATTGATGTGGCATATCCGTTTATTAATGTGGGTAATGGGAATAGTGGATAGGAAATAGGAGATAATGGGCTCGGGGTGGAGAGAAGTGTTGTTTATGAGGAGTTTTTTTTTATTGTTGATTGGGATAAATTGTATATTTGTGAGTGGGATCACCTGGGGGATTAATTTTATGATTCCCAAAGGAAATTCGAGGTCAAGGCCCCTGCAAAAATAATAGCACAGTAAGGTTTTACATTTTTAGAATTATGAACCGCATAGAAAGAGAAAAAAAAGTGATCAGCCTGATGATAGGCATGTACTGCCGCAAGCATCATCATTCGGAGGGGTTTTGCACCTGCTGCAGCGAGCTGCAGGCCTTTGCTTTTGTGCGTATAGATAAGTGCCGTTTCAAAGCCAACAAACCCAACTGCTCCGACTGCACCGTGCACTGTTTCGGCCGCGAAAAGCGCCAACAGGTGCGGGAGGTGATGCGCTGGGCCGGCCCCCGCATGATGTGGAGGCATCCGGTGATAGCGTTGAGGCATGTGTTGAGGAAAAGGAGTGCGATTATTTGAGAATTGAGCATTGAACATTGAACATTGATCATTTTTGATTTTACATTTTAGATTTTACATTTAACATTTAAGATTGTCCCTAAGAGGTCCTTCGGAAAACATTTTTGAATTGCGTATAGGATTAAGTGTACATTTGTCAGTGTAAAAATTTCATTTTAATTAAAGTAAGATTATGAAAACAAGAGTCTGTAGCCTTTTTACAATTCTATTTGTTCTGGCAAGCGCATTCGTTTATTCGCAAGGTTTTAAGTCGCCTGCTGCTGGCAAGTCGGTAATATATTTTGTCAGACCGTATGATAATGTTGTAAGAC
>CAZNRQ010000494.1:0-3090 GCA_964574845.1 uncultured Bacteroidales bacterium | reverse complement strand
GACTGGATTCGTACCAGAAGGTATAGTTGCCGGAGAATTGCTGCACGCGGTTGAAATCGATGTCGATGATGTGGGTGCAGATGGTATCGAGAAAGTGGCGGTCGTGAGAAACTACGAGTACGGTGTTCTCGAAGTTGGCCAGATAGTTTTCGAGCCATTGCACGGTGTCGAGATCGAGGTCGTTGGTAGGCTCGTCGAGCAGCAAATTGTCGGGCTTGCCAAACAATGCCTGGGCCAGCAGTACCTTTACCTTTTCCTTGCCGCTGAGTTCGCTCATGAGTCGGTGATGCACATCTTCTTTGATGCCGAGTCCGCTGAGCAGGGCCGCTGCATCGCTTTCGGCATTCCAGCCGTCCATCTCGGCAAACTTTTCTTCCAACTCGGAAGCACGAATGCCGTCGGCCTCGGTGAAATCGGGCTTGGCATAGATGATATCTTTCTCTTTCATTACCTCGCACAACTTGGTGTGGCCCATGATGACGGTGTCGAGAACGGTGTAATCGTTGAATTCGGAGTGATCCTGCTTGAGCACCGAAAGGCGTTCGTTGACACCGAAACTGACGATGCCGCGGGTGGTTTCCTGGGCGCCGTAGAGGACTTTAAGCAGGGTTGATTTGCCGGAGCCATTGGCACCTATGATGCCATAGCAATTGCCGGGGTTGAATTTCAGGTTGACATCCTGAAACAATATGCGTTTGCCGAATTGAACGGCTACATCGGAGACTGAGATCATTGAGGAGAGGTTATTTTGTTATATTTTTGGATTGTTGGAAGACCGAAGACCGAAGTCCGAAGTGAGGAAGAAGGATGATTGGATTTTTAAATTGTCGAATAGCTAAATTGTTGATGGCTGACTGAAGATTGAAGATTGCAGACTGCCGATTGGTTTTGAGTTTGCAAAGGTAAGCAAATGAATGGGATTATGGGGAGAAGACTTTTAGGCTATTAGACCATTAGACTATTAGGCTTTAGGTAAAAGGCTAAGTACTATGCGGGCAAATAAATTTCGTCATCCGTTATTTGACGGAAAACAATAGGACAAAATAGAGGAGCTGTAACACAGAGGAACACAGAGAAGCACAAAGTTTCACAGAGAAATCTTCGTAAAGCCAATTAACTGAAGTGCCATATAGCTATTCCATTTATCCATTTTCCCAGCTTTCCTTTTAACCACAATGGACACAATCCGCCAACTGGCGGACACAATGGTCAATATGTAGGGTGTGATTTATTTTTTAATAAGCTTTATTACCTGTGAGGTAGCGATGTTATCCACCTTCAGGAAATAAACTCCGGAGGGGAGAGAGGAGAAGTTGTGCTTTTCGATCTGCATGCCTTTCCAGATGATCTGGCCCATGAGGTTGCGCAGTTCGTATAGTTCCTTATCGTTGGTGTTCTCGACATGTATCTTATCGGTGAAGGGATTGGGGTAGACTTTCCAAAGATTGTTATTGTTTTCATTGATCCCTTCGGAACCATTTACTGTGCGCACCAGTCGAACGAAGTTGTTGATCCTTTGTACGTCGCCCTGTGGGCCACGACCGAAGACAGAATCTCCTGCCTGGTTTTTACCTAAATAAAACTGTGATGAACGTGGATTTCCACTCTTGGGATCGCTGCGTTGTGCACCGGCGCCATGAACATCTTTCAGTGTATAATAAGTAGCTGTTGGAGGCATTTTCATATACCCAAGCGCTTCGCCAAAGGCCACATACACTCCGCCCATATTGTCGAGGTGGGTAGTTGCCGACCAATAAAAAGGATAATTGGTATTGCCGCCTTCGTCGGTGATGGCTGTGCAATTAAATACAGGATTAATAGCCGCTGAAGCAGTGGCATCGAGTGAGCGTGAATAATCTACCAGGCTTTGAAGTTCCTTGGCAAAAGGCAAACGCCAATCGTTATGTCCCAGATAATTTTGGGTATTTTTTGTTTGTGCATAAGCCAAAGCACTCTCCCAGTTCATTCCGACGCCTGCATCGTATTTGGCCCACATGAGCCCGGTAGCATGATCGGTGATGGTGCTGTCAGCATTATCAGTGAAATTGTTACTTCCATAGGAGGGATTTCCGCGCACATAGCGTATGTGCATCTTCTGACGGGTCACAGTAGTGGGAGGAACGTATTTGGGGTAACCCTTGATGCGTCCATCTATAAAATTCACGCCAAAAACCGTAGTGTCGGCCATCATGGTAAGACCTTTATACTGATTGGCCGACCAATCCTGGGCATCGATGATGCGCTCGCCGATGGACAAATTGCCATAGGCAAACTGAAAGTAAGTAGTGTCGAGGTAAGCAATACAGGTTGAAGCGTATTGTCCGGATCGGCCATTGAAATTGATGAGGGAATACAATTCCTTGATAGTAGGAACCCGCCAATCGTTGTAGCCTCCGACATTGCATTGAGCCGCCATGATAAAAGCACTGTCCCAGGTTATTTTGGCACCCCGCGCCTGAACCCACATCAATCCGGTGTTCAAATCGCTAATGGTTCCGTTGCCATTGTTTTGATAGGATGGTGTAGTTCCCTGAAATTGTCCGTAAAAAGCATCCGTTGTGTTGGTAGGACAGGTAATAGGAGTTGTGTTGCCATAGCATTGAGTTACTCCGGTTCCGACAATGGGATAAGGGAGGGTTTGGCTTTGGAGTTTCCCTTGTATGAGCATCACAATGCAAAGGGTAATTAGGATTGAGATGAAATTTGGTGCTTTCATTTTATTGTTTTAAGAGCGTATGATAATTAGATAATGTTGGATCAAATGTACCGGCTAATACATAACCAGTATCATCGGGGATCCCGGGGTGGCCTTTGTAGGTTCTGAATCACCTCCTGAATAATATCATTGAATATAAGTTTTTGTTCGGGGGTGCAAAGTTTCTTCACTTCCACAAAATGATTGTAAGTGAGCAATTCTATCTGCTTCTGGTTGGCAGCTATCTTATCTGCCGTGATCACTTTTGAGGTGTCAGCAGCATCGGAAATCAAACCATCGAAGAAAGTTTTACGTAACTTTTTGCCTTCGGCTTGCAATATCTCAATAGAATCGTGGTGAGCGGTCCGTAGTTTATCGAATGCTGTTTCCTGTGT
>CAZNRQ010000493.1:0-3091 GCA_964574845.1 uncultured Bacteroidales bacterium | reverse complement strand
ATACATATTATTAAGAAGAGTGAATTCTTTCTTCCCGATGTAGTGAAGAACACCCTCAAACAGAGTCAGGTCTTCATCACCGAAGTCGACATGAATATTCCCATTTTGCAGCAACTCGACCTGATGAATAAAATGTATATCCCCGATGGCAAGACCATAAAAGATTTCGTAAGTGAAGAAGATTTCAAAACTTTCCGCACCATTGTCCAGGATTCGCTTGGGGTGAGTCCAAAAAAATTCGAAAAATACATTCGCATCAAACCCTTCTTCACCATTGCACTGTTGATACAAAAAGTGATCGGAAAAGTGAAAGCTTACGAAAAGGAACTTTACAAGATCGCTAAAAACAAAGGCATTCCCTCTGATGGATTGGAAAGCCTCGATTTTCAATTCTCACTGGTGGATGCCACTCCTATAAAAGAACAGGCTGAAGGTCTGGTGAAAGAGGTTAAGGATTTCCGTCAATCTATGACGGGCTACGACGATATGGTCAAAATTTACAAAGAACAGGACCTCGACAAGCTTTACACCATGGTGGTCAACGATACCACTACAGATAGCGAGTTCAATCAGGAATTTCTTTACAAGCGCAACCTGAAGTGGATTCCCATCATCGAGAAACGTATCAGCGAATACAGTTGTTTCATCGCTGTGGGCGGTGCTCACTTGCCAAGTGACAATGGAGTTTTGGAACTACTGCGAAAAAAAGGATATACAGTTACAGCCATAAAATAAGGTTATGATCAGCAAAACTCTTCAAAGAAAAAAGATCAACACAGCACGTTTGTCAATAATGTCGAACACATTATTGATTATTATGAAACTGCTGGCAGGTTTGTTCACCGGTTCCGTCAGTATCATTTCGGAGGCCATTCACTCCTCCATGGACCTGATGGCGGCTGTAATTGCTTTCTTCTCGGTGAAAGTATCTGCCCTCCCTCCCGATAAGAAACATCCTTACGGACATGGAAAATTCGAAAACATTTCCGGTGTGATAGAAGCTCTTTTGATTTTCATTGCCGCAGGATGGATCATATACGAAGCCGTAAAAAAACTCATGGAACCCAGTTTACCTGAATCCATAGGCGTGGGAACTATTGTGATGTTTGTATCAGCAGTGGTCAATTTTCTGGTTTCGCGCCGTTTGTTCAAAGTGGCCAAGGAGACTGATTCAGTAGCTTTAGAGGCAGATGCGCTTCATTTGAAGACCGATGTGTATACATCATTAGGAGTTTGTGTAGGTTTGGTTTTGATTTGGATCACCAACATAAGCCTGCTCGACCCAATTGTAGCTATACTGGTTGCTTGTCTTATTTTATGGGAATCATTCACCTTACTTAAAAGAGCTTTCTCTCCTTTACTGGATACTCAATTGCCGGATAAAGAAATCCAGATCATTGAGAGCATAATTCACAGACATCTGACAGCCGATATGGGATACCATATGCTTCGTACGCGTAAATCGGGAAACCTGAGGCATGTCGACCTGCATCTGGAATTGCCGGGCAACCTCAGTGTAGCCGAATCGCATGATATTTGCGATAAGATTGAGAACAATATCATGGCCGAGATTGAGCACATCGAGGTGTATATTCACATAGAGCCGAGAGAGGAACAAATTGGGAAGCCAATAGTCACTGGCCATTAGCCACAAGCGACTTGGAAACACCAAAAGACAAAAAAACAAAAATCAAATAATAACCTATTGGAAAAATAAGAAATTTCCAAACCTGCACTTGTCAGCGTTTGAGATTTGTATTTTCCGTTTTAATTTGAAATTTATTTGTGTTTCGATATTTGTAAGATGTGATTTCCCATGGGCATAATACCATATTCCTATTAATCCATCCGCCGCGGCGGATTCCATCTCTCCTCTCCTCTTCTTTCAAAAATTTCATCAAAAAATCAATTAAAGTTAATTTATCTCATTTTTTTCTCTTAAATTTGGTAAAAATTTTAAACAAAACCTTATGAAAAAACTTTTATTTCTTGTTTTCGTGATGAGCACTATTATCGTAAATGCTCAAACGCCCATCAATCTCTCTTTTAGCGACCTTGGTGTTCCTGTCAGAAGCTATGATATCAGAATCGATTCTGCTGTTACTTCTGCTATTGTTCCCGGCAACCCAGGAACCAACCTTACGTGGAACTTTATCGCCTTACATGCTAATCTCGACACACTGCCTCTTCATCTGATCAACAGCAGCAGTGGAGTAATGCACACAAGTTTCCCGGGTGCAAACGTGGCTTATCAGGTAGATACCAATTTAAATTATAACTATTACAATAGTACAACAGCAGGCCTTATACACAGAGGTATTGTAACAGATTATCTGGGCACACACGACAGTATAAAAGTAGTTTTCAGTTCTCCTGATACTATTTTAAGACTGCCGGGCAATTATATGGATAGCTATACTTCAATTGTTATGGGTGACAGCAAATCAAGATGTCATTATACGTTTGATACTTCCTACAATGGGTTCCCCATTACTGTACCTATTGATACACTCCGCATCAAACACAAACAATTTCATCTGGCACAAGTCGACGCTTGGGGAACTATGACAACTCCAATGGATAATTTCCCTGTTTTACGTCAAAAAAACACAACCCAAACCCGTGATACCATTTGGGGCTACGCTAATGTTCCTCCTCCTGCTCAAAGTTATTCAGGTTGGTACCGCCTGATGGTATTAACAGACACTTCTGTATCTTATAATTGGTGGATGAAAGGCTTAGGTATACCTGCCGTTCAAATGGACATGTATAAGCTTACCAATGTTGTACTAAAGGTTCGTTGGGTTCGCGATGTATTTGCAAGTGTAAACGAAAATACTGATGTTTACAACAACGGTGTATACCCCAATCCTGCCAACGACAAAATCAATATTACCAATACGGCTGTGTTTAATGAAGCCATCATTTACGATGTGTTGGGTAATGAAGTAAAACGTCAGAATATTCTAGGCCTAAATGAAATTAGTGTTTCTACAGCCAATCTTCCCAATGGTATGTATTTCTACAACCTGAACGGAACACAAGGAAAAACTTCGGGCAAGTTTATTGTAAAACATTAGGAAGTCAGAAG
>CAZNRQ010000492.1:0-3093 GCA_964574845.1 uncultured Bacteroidales bacterium | reverse complement strand
GTAATGGTAAAATAAGCAATGAAGTTCTTTGGCGAGCCATAAGCATTAAGCGATAGGCGGTTTTTGTCGGCATAATCGAAAGCAAATTCGTTGATCAAACCCTTGTTGAGCACCTTGCGGTAATACTCGGAAATGAATTCCGATTTCATAGGCACATAGATATCGGGCATGATACCGCCTCCGCCGAAAACCACCTTGCCTTTCGGGGTTTTATATTTTACCGTGTCCGAAAAATTGAGGCTGTCGATAAGTCCGGCATCCTCTTCCATGAGACGTTGATAGAATTCCATATAGTACTCTTCCGAATTGCCGGTATAAGGTTTCTGAATGCATCTGCCGGTGGGGGTATGATATCGCGCAACGGTCAGGCGAACCGCCGAACCGTCGGCCAGATTGATCTGTTCCTGCACCAGCCCCTTGCCAAAGGATCTTCTGCCAATGATTAGTCCTCTGTCGTTATCCTGAATGGCTCCCGAAACGATCTCGCTGGCCGAAGCTGTAAAATCATCAATGAGTATCACCAGTTCATTATTTTCGAAGATACCGTCGCGGGTGGCATAATATTTTTTCTTGCTGCGGTGTGTGCCTTCGGTATAGACAATGAGTTTTTTGTTTTCGAGAAATTCATCGGCCAGATTGATGGCGGCATCCAGGTATCCTCCTCCGTTGCCCCTGAGGTCGAAGATGAGCTTCTGCATGCCTTGATTCTTCAGCTTGTTGATAGCGGTCACCATCTCGTCATAAGTGGAAGCAGAGAATTTGCTGAGCTTGATGTAGCCAATGCCGGGCGAAGGCATAAAAGCAATATCCACCGAATAAGTCGGAATGACATTGCGGGTAATGGTATAATCTTTTAAATTTTTCTGTCCTTTGCGGAAAATGCTCACGACAACCTGGGTTCCTCTGGGTCCTTTAAGCTTTTTCATTACTTCCGCATCCTTAATCTTAATGCCGGCTACGTTTTTCCCGTCAATCCTGACAATGCGGTCGCCGCCCTTCAGTCCCAGTGCCTCGGAAGGACCACCCGGAACGGTATTAATAACGGTGATGCTATCGCGAATCACGCGGAATTGAACGCCTATTCCGTCGAAATTGCCCATGAGGGGATCATTGGCCTCATTGAATTCTTCGGCACTGATGTAGGCCGAATGAGGGTCGAGGCTTTGCAACACTCCGTTGATGGCTTTTTCGGTGAGCGATTTGCGGCTGATGGTATCCACATAATCGTTCTCAATATAGTTCAACACATCATTCAGCTTGTCGTTGTTTTTCGAGCCAAAGGAAAAAAGACTGCCTTTGCCTGTAAAAGCAGGCATAAGCAAGGTTCCCAGAAAAATTCCCACAATGAGTGTCAGCGAAAAATAGATAGGCAGGTAAATATAAGGGCGTTTGTTTTCCATAATTTTTTTCTAAGGCTAAGGTTAATTGTTAAAGCGGTTCATCGCCTTGTCGGCACCTTCAAAAATGAAGCTTTTGATAGCTTCCACAGCTTTGTTTATTTTTTCTATCATCACGGTTTCTTCGGCTTTGGTCCATTTGCCCAGCACATAGTCCACCTGATAGCCCTTGGCAAAATCGTTTCCAATACCTATCCTCAGCCGGGGAAACTCTTCGGTGTTGAGGTTCATGATGATATTATTGAGTCCATTATGTCCGGCATCCCCGCCTTTTTTCTTCATGCGCAGGGCGCCCAAGGGCAAGGCTATGTCGTCTACAATTACCAGCACGTTTTCCAGGGGGATGTCTTCTTTGGTCATCCAATATTTCAGGGCTTTTCCGCTGAGATTCATATAGGTGTTGGGTTTCAGCAGCAGCAGGTTCTTTCCTTTGAAGCGTGCATTGGCAACTGATGCCAGTTTGCCCGGACTATAACTCACTTTGAGTTCGGAGGCCAGGGCTTCCAAAACCAAAAATCCCACATTATGGCGGGTATTGGCATACTCATCGCCAATGTTTCCCAGGCCACAGATCAGAAATTTTTTTGATTCGGAAGAGAACATAGTATATTCATATTAAAAAAGCTGTCTGGTGTTCAAACCCGGACAGCTTTTTCTTATTGAGGATTCAGATTATTTTTTTTCTTCAGCCTTAGCAGCACCAGGAGCAGCAGCAGCCGTAGCAGCAGCTTCTTCTACCGCGCGGGTAACAGATACTCCGATGATCATATTGTTCTTGTTGTCAAGAATGGTGTATTTGTCTGAAGTAATGTCGGCCACCTTGATCACCATACCGATCTCCAACGAATTGATGTTGATGTCGATGTTTTCGGGCATATCGCCGGGTAATGCTTTTACTTTCAGTTTGCGGAATTTCTGAACCAGCTTTCCCCCTTTTAAGATACCGGGAGCAACGCCTGAAATCTTAACAGGAACATTCATAACTATGGGTTTGTCGTCGCTGAATTCCATGAAATCGGCGTGATAAACGATGTCGGTTACAGGATGATACTGGATATCCTGCAGAATGGTGTTGTATTCTTTACCATCTACATCTATTTTAACAAAACAAACTTCCGGAGTGAAAACAATCTGCAGGAAGCTTTTTGAATCTGTGGAAAAATGAATTTGTTCTTTACCACCGTAAATCACACAAGGAACTCCTCCGTTGTTGCGGACTTTCCTAGCATCTTTTTTCCCTACGTTCTCGCGAAGAGAACCGCTCATTGATACTACTTTCATAATTTGTACTTTTTTTTAATTAATATTTGTTGTTTATTGTAATGTTGTAAATTTAAAGTGCGAACTGATGGATTCGCAGTTGACCACGCTGTCGATAACATTGGCAATGAGATCGGCGGTGGTGAGTACTTTTATTTTGCTGCTTTCCTGGCGCAAAGGCAAAGTGTCGGTAACGATAACTTCGGTAAGGGCCGATTTTTCGATCTTATCATAAGCCTTGCCCGACAACACGGGATGGGTACACATGGCGCGTACGCTGGCGGCACCCTGCTCCATGATGAGGTCGGCGGCCTTGGTGATGGTTCCGGCGGTGTCGATGATATCGTCGACCAGCACTACATTTTTCCCTTCAACATCGCCAATGACTATCATATTGCCTACCATATTGGGTTTGGGTCTTTGTTTGAAACAAATT
>CAZNRQ010000491.1:0-3095 GCA_964574845.1 uncultured Bacteroidales bacterium | reverse complement strand
ATCCACAAACAATACAACTACTCCATTTAAGCTGGTTAGGGTTACATTCTTAATAATTTTACCTGAATGAATAACTAAATTATTACCGGAGTTAGCTACATAAATGTTTGTATTATCAGGGGCTATTACTGGAGAAACATTGGTTACAATTTCTGTTTGTCCTAAATGAAATGGATAATTGGGGATTTTACAAAAAGCATATTTGTCAACGATTAATGGAACTCCTGAAATATTTGGCCCACCCATAGCCCGTATCCACCCATAATAATTCTTGCCTCCAGAAATTATTTTTACTCCAAATTTCACTCCCTGATTTTGCGTCGGAGTCCAAAAATTGACACCTGCAATCCAAGGAATTGAAGGATTATTTAGGGAATCTAAGTCATTATCATTAAAATAATAAAATCTCGTGTTACTATTAAGACATCCAACATATGGATAGCAATCGGAAAAAGGTCCGTAAAAAATTTTAAAATCCATCACACCATCCTGATTTATATCAATGCGGAGAGAATCATGCTGAATTAAGTTACAAAATAATGAAGTATCAGGAATGAAGTCGTGAAAAATAACATTAGTATCGCTTGTTAATTGCAATGATTGTGATTTTGCAAAAAATGTTAATAAAACAAACGTTGTGATAAGAAAAAGTTTTGTTTTCATAATTTTATATTTTTTAATTTGGGCATGGATGAATAATAAGCTCTAATTCTGCCCCCAAAGGTACTTCAAAATCACCATTTATAGTAATACCGTCAGTCGCTCGAAAAACATCTTTGTCTGTTGAGGATAAATTTATTGAATAACCATAACCTCCAATTGTAATTGTTTTCTTAACGCTATAATGAAAAGCCGCCAATTGGGTGTTGTTTTGAATTACTGTATCGTTATTGCAATTACATTTTAATTTATTTATACGTACATAATCTATCGTCATATCATCTGGGAATCCTGATTGAATTGGAGTCGGTGGATCGTTATGCATAATATAATTATCCAATGCATAATTTAACATCACATACATCCTTCGGTTGGGCATAGAATCGCCACAATATTCCCCAATTGGCTTATTATCAAAATACCATACCACTCTTTTGGGAGTCCATTCTGCAGCAAATTTATGCCAGTTCTCAAGGCCAGGTTCGTTGGCAGGGATTATATATCCATGGTCGCCATAATGAACGCCCAAATCGACTGCATGATGATAATATAATCCTCCATTAAAAATACGGCTGGAATCATAACAATTATATTTTCCAAACAATGACCATGAATATTCGAAAATATCAATTTCACGATACTCACCATCGCTATAATCATAAAGCCAAAATGCGGGAAACGCACCTCTTTTAGTTGGTAATTTACAACGAGTTTCAAAATAACCATATTTTAGAGTATCTAATATTGTAATCGCTCCTGAATAATAATATAATTGATGAACTGAAGTATCGCAAGAATAACCACTAGGGATCTCATAGTTGTAACACTGCATAGGACCAGACGTATAATCGGCTCTTAGACGCATTGTACTATCCGAAGCATTAAATATGGAATTTAGTCTTTGATAAACCTGATGTTCATCATTTGAATGAGTAACTCCTGTTATTAAATGAGCCATCCATTTAGTGTCATTCGGATAATCAAACCATCTGGAATCCCAATTTGAACGTGGGGGAGTAAAATTATCGATAAAGTATGGAGTTGTATTCCAATTTTTATCAATAGATACCTGAGCAGATATTTTAGTTTTTATTGCAGTTAATAATATCAATGTCACTAACGAAAGTAGAATTGTTTTTTTCATAATGCCTTAGTTTATGAATTCTATTGAGTTAGAATCATTCGTTTAGTGTCAATCTCTTGGGAAGAAACCATCAACGTATATAAAAACATTCCAGGATATAAGCTACCTGAATCAATAATAATATCTCCCTTACCTTTTTGAGATAATGGAATAGTCTTAAGGAGTTTACCCTGCATATCAAAAATTAGAATTGAAGCCTGATCGCAAGATTCAGGCACATAGTATTCAATGGATGTTTTATCTTTAAAAGGATTTGGTTTATTTTGATAAAGAATTGGGTTCTTTTCATTATTTACTTTTGATTTTTCATTATCATTGGAATTATTTCCTTCAGACTTTGATTTATTAGTAGTACAACAACTATTTAAGTCTTGCTCAAATTGATTTAATTTTACATTTTGCTCTTTAATTGCTTCTATTAATAAACCAACCAAATTTTGATAGGCTACTGCTTTAATTCCATCTTTAGTTGTGATCACAACTTCCGGGATAATTTGTTCAACTTCTTGAGCTATTAAGCCCATTTGTTTGGATGGATTAGCAGGAGCATTTGACATGCCATTACCAATAGGATTATTGGGCTTGTAATTAAAATTGACTCCACGTAATTGCAATACTTTATCCAATGCATTCGAAATGTTTTCAATGTTTTCTTTTAATGATATATCACTATAATTATATACCCCTCTTGCTGTACAAACCAATCCGTCACCCTGAACATAAAACTTATCTCCATTATTATCAAGGTTAACCACATAATTAACTGAGTAGGGCCGATAGCATTTTGTCGTCATTGTATGCATCCAATCTGCATTTTGACTAATGTCCAAATAAATCCCCCTTTGATTACCGGTTTGATTATTGTAAACGTTCAAATTTGCCAGATTTAAAGAGGTTGTATTTATTTGAATATTACCTGAAGAATTTATTCGCATTCGTTCAGTGCCTGAAATTGTAAATCCAATAGTATTACTTGATGGATGGAATATACCTACCTGATCATTATTATACCATGTGTAATCAGGTGTTGTTGCTGTAGAATAAGAATTTAATCCTCTAATGTATGCCGCAGAAGTAGGCGTTCCGGTAGTAGAAGTGAAAGAACAATTTCCAAAAACCTGAACTTTTAATCCGGATAAAGGGGTAGTTGAGGACCCTAACGAGATATTTCCAGAACTAAAGACTTTAATTTGTGCGTTAACTCCAATGCTAATAATGATTAAGCAAACGATACTTGCCAATTTGATAAATTGTTTCATAATGTTTTATTTACTGATTTCTCCTACTCATA
>CAZNRQ010000490.1:0-3100 GCA_964574845.1 uncultured Bacteroidales bacterium | reverse complement strand
AAAGGGGGTCAGCTTAACGCGGAACTAGGGGACCAGTTTGCGCGTATTCTCCAAATGCAATCAACAATGGCTTTTACTGCATGAATCTGATAGGGTCGCATCACTAGCATTTGCTGTTCGCTTTCAATCAAAACCATATACTTGCTAATCATTTCGCCAAGCGTACATTTTTTGAGAAACTTATCGGCAAACTCTTCAAGATAGTTTATTTTCCTATTGTTCTTGTCTGCCAATTCATATATTGGCAGAAACTGTTCATCTGCATTGAAACTGAAATGTTGGTTTTTATTGTTAGCAAAATAATAGGTTCTGTTGCTGTTGCTCACAATAAACATCTGCATAAAACACATCAACGAATTGCTGTAGCCATTTCCGGAATCATTTTTATAATCCACTATTTGCTGCATTGCTTTACGAGGGGAAATGTCTATTTTTTTTAATTCAATTTGCACAACCGGCAGCCCATTAATCAATAAAATAATGTCGTAGCGGTGATTGCTGTTTTCAGTATTGATGCGTAATTGATTTATGACCTCATAGTCATTTTTGCACCAGTCTTTGATATTTACTAAAGCGTAATGTAAAGGCGTACCATCTTCACGTTGAAAGTAGTTTCTTTCACGCAGCCGTTTTGAGGCAGTGAAAACATCAGGATTAATGATTTCTTCACGTAAACGTAAAAATTCACTTTCTGTAAGATGAACATGATTCAGTGTTTCAAATTTAGTTTTAAAGTTCTGTTCAAGCGTTTTTCTATCGAAAATATCCGGTCGATAGTTGTACTTCAACTCAGTAAGTTGCTTGATAAGGTTTTCTTCTATTTGATTTTCTTTAAACATTCAGTTTTTTGTACAAATTTACTTGTATAAATCGATTTATCATTTATTGCAATGGCAAAAATGGTTCTTTTGGTTTTTTGTTCGGGCTTTGTGCGTCGGCAAAAAACAAATGTGCTAGAATGTGCCACCGCTCTTTTAGCATGTGCCATAGCGTGCCGGCACTTACTTTCGTGCGTTTTATAATTCCCTGTCAATAATGTCGTGTTTGTTCGGAAATTTATTTTTTAAAAAGTCAGCCAATTTACCTGTATTTACTAATTCTAAAAATTTATTAGTATTGATGTGAAGGACTGTTGTACATTGTGCATTAACAGTCTGATAAGCCACATTTAAATTGTCGGCAATTTGATGAAATGCATCCGAATGCTTTGTTCCGTTTTTAATCAACTTAACAGCCGGAATAATATAGTCAGTTAATCCATCTCTATTTCCCCTTCCTCTTTTTCTTTCGAAAATTTTTTCTGTAGGCTGTTGACTAACTATATTTATTGTCAGGGGGGTAATTCTTGATATTGGTTTTATTAGTGGTTCAATTTGAAAAATCGCATCCCCATGTTCAAAGCCGTCTCGCGTAAATGTTTTGAAAACATTGATTATCGTTTTGAACTTAAATGATCCAAAAACACTTTTCAGTTTTTCGTGTTCTTGTTCTATAATGATAACAAGCTCCGGCTCGCAGTCAACAATTTCACTAACGGTTTTAAAGACTTCGGTTTTTCCGTTTGCAATAAGTAAGGCATTTTTAAACGGGTCTGTCCTTATTTCACTTTCAAAAAATCTCACGAGTTGTTTTCTTGTTTGTGGGTTGTTATGTGCTTCAGAAAATTTCATTAATTGAAGAGCAATATGAGAATACACATCGTGATTTGAAATTTCAACTTCAATAATGAACCATTTTTCTTTTTCAAAGTCAATAACAAAAGCATCAGGGATTGTTTCTGTGCCAAAAATTGATGCAATTTTTTTCTTTTTAAATAAAATAGCGTTGTCTCCGAAAAGATGCTTGTATTGAGTAAAAACAACTTTTTCAAACTCGTTCTCTTTTCCTTGAAAGTCTGTTTGAAAATATTTTATTCCGTCTTTAACTATAATGTCCATAATTATTTTTTTTTGTAAAATAAAGTGGCTACGTTGAATTGTCATTTTAAGCACGAACGCTGGGCTAATCAATTCTTAAGTAAAGTTCATTTCAAATTTGGCTTTGTACTTAAACATTGTATTTATTGTCTTTATTTTATTCTTTCTTAAACGTACACATTGGACACTTAGCCTCATTTATAAGCCATAAGTCCACATCTTTACCATTTACATTTTTATAAAACCATAATCGAAATTCATGATACTCTTTGTCATAATGAACATCAAGTGTATAGCTTTCGTTATTCAATTTTAGATAATAGGTCTTATAAAGATTTGCCATCGTGCCACTAACGACATATTCATTATACGCCATCATCTTATATGCAGTCTTAGTCCCACCAATATTTACAATTAGTGTTGAGTCCTTGGGATCTGAAACTGAAATTTCACAATATTGATTTATTGGTTTATCGGAAGCCTTTTCCCAATCACCATTACCAACGCCGACAATATCTATCCACGAATTGCTTGAATAAGTACACGAATTATGGCTGGCCATATATTCTTGAATATTAAAATCACAGTCTGTCATATAAGCAATCTGTGTCCTTAAGTTTGAAGGAAACCATTGAAAGGAAATAGAGAATTTATTATTTAGCCATGTTGTAACCTCAACGACTATTCCTTTCTTACAATTTCTATAGATTTTTGAATATTGGTTCTTGTCCCCGTCAGTCTTCTTTACGAATTCATAACCTAATTTGTCAAATTCTTCATTTGAATATTTATATGATTTAGTTAATGGATCACTCCAAACAATAAGTCGAGAATCCGTTTCAAATTTAAAATTGTCAGCACCAATAGGATTAATCTTATTTACTATACAATTCTCAAAATAGGAAATTGATTTGTCAGAAGACGTTTGGGCAAATAGATTTGTAGCCAAAATTGTCAAGATAATAAATAATGATTTTCTCATGTTAAGTTCTGCTTTAATATTGCACATATCAGTATGTTTGCGATGGGCGGGCTTTTCAGCATAAATGTTCATTCGGAGCACTGCACTTTCTGTAACCATAAAACTGTCTGTGGAGCATGAAAACTCGCCTATTTCAAATGTGTAATTATCAGTCTTCAATATTTAGTATTTTCTCATCCAAATTATTATGCAAGTGTTTGTC
>CAZNRQ010000489.1:0-3105 GCA_964574845.1 uncultured Bacteroidales bacterium | reverse complement strand
GTGGTGTACACTTCTTTGGTGTGGGCATGATAGAGGGTGAACTTAAATTGAATTTTTGCGGCTTCGTTGTCCACATAAGTGGTTTCGAGCATCACCGGGTCGCCGTATTTCACAGGTTTCTTGTAATCGCAGTTGACGTTTACCAGAGGAGTGAGCAAACCCAGATCGAAGACATCCATATAGCCAATGCCGTATTTGCGGCCAAAGGCTTCACGTCCGTCTTCGAAATACTTCAGGTAATGTCCGTGCCAGACAATGCGCAGGGAATCCACCTCGTGAAAACGAATGCTGACGGGAATCACTTCGGAGAGCTGAGGCATTATTTTACCTTTTTGATGGCTTTGTAAGAAAAGGCTACTATGAAGGAACCCGTTCCGAAAAGGAAGATCTTGAAAATATTATGAGCCACATCCTTGAGGTCGGCATTGCGCAGAAAAAGATCGTAGAAAGAGGTGAGCGACCAGCTTAGTGGCGAATAAATGCTCATGCCCTGCATGCTTTTGGGCATAAAATAGACCGGCATCCACAGTCCGCCCAGGGAAGCCAGAATGATGATGACAATAACCCCTACCGAAGCCGCCTGTTGATAGGTGGTGGCAAAAGATCCCATGAGTACACCGAAACCCACGGCAGCATAAGCCGAAGCCAGCACCACCAGGAAGAGGGCATCGAAATGAGTCCCCAACTGCAAACCCGGTAAGCCTGCATAAGGAATGATATAAACGCCCATGCTGAACAGTATGGTTACCTGCAGCAGGCATACGATGATATAGACCACAATTTTGCCGATAAAAGTGGTGGTATAGGTGCGGGGCATGGTCACCAGGCGCATATATGTGCCTCCGTCTTTCTCCTGAATGATGCTTCCGGCCAGAGGAATTACGATAAAGAACATGGCAAACAGTGTCCATGAGGGCACATTGTGTTGTGTGGAATTGGGGGCAATATCGTTATCGGGGGCCGAAGCATATTGCTTGTTCACAGTGATCATCTGCGGATATGAAACATTGAGTCTTTTGCCTCCCGGCAATATGCCCGACAAAATTTCGGAATACATGGAGGAGATCATTTTGCCTACAATAATCGATGAATTCTGACCAATAGCTCCTTCCACCACGGCTTTCAGGGCATTTTTCACGGCAGGATCGTATAATATCTCTACCACAACCGAATCGAAACGGGCATTTTTTCTGTTAGTGTCGCCCAATCCGATTTCTGCAAAGGTTTTCAGCACCAGCCGGCGGGCATTGCTGCGCAGGGTGTCGGTGGCTCCTTCGGGCACGTAGATGCCTACGGGATATTTTCCGGCAGCCACCATACTTCTCAGTTGCTCCTTGTCTATTTTCTTACCGTCCACTTCTTCCAAAATGGTGAAGGCTTTGGTCTCGTCCAGTCCTTTTTTGATGGCTATGCCCAAGCTGTCGTTATTAGGATTGCAATACAGAATGGAAATTTGTTTGTCGACCAGAGAATTCAGAGCAGTATCTTCTATAATCGTCATCACAAAAACCAGAATCACGGGCATCACAAACAGCGAGATGATACCGGCCCTGTCGCGAATCAACAGCAGAATTTCTTTGACGAATGATGCAAAAAATTTGTTCATGGTAATAAGACTTTAATCCCGCAGATCTTTACCTGTTAATTTTAAAAATACCTCTTCCAGATTTTTGCAACCTTCGTTCCCTAATACAAGATCCTTTGGAGTACTGATAGTGATGATATTTCCGTTATCAATAAATGCTACCCTTGTGCAAAGACATTCAGCTTCCTGAAGGTAATGGGATGTATAGATAATAGTAGTGCCCGATTTGTTGAGCTGGAACAAATACTGAACGATCTGATTGCGCGATTGCACATCCACACCCACGGTAGGCTCATCAAGAATAACAATTTTGGGATCATGCAGCAAACCGGCCACCAGGTTGATGCGGCGCTTCATACCACCCGAAAAGGTCTTCACCTGTTTTCTTAGGCTATCTTCCATTCCCAGCAGCTCGGCATATTTATGAATGCGTTCTTTCAGCACTTTCCCTTTCAGTCCGTACATGCGCCCTATAAACCTGAGGTTCTCGTAAGCGGTCAGGCTGGGATACAAGGCAATGTCCTGAGGAACAATTCCGATAATGCTTTTGATCTGCTCCTTGTCTTTGGTAATAGAAAGCCCATCAATATAAACCTCACCATGTGAAGGAGCAAAAAGGCCACAGAGAATGGATATGGTGGTGGTTTTTCCGGCACCATTGGGACCCAGCAGGCCAAAAACCTCACCCTGCATTACATTGAGCGAAATATTATTGATAGCAGGTTCCTTAGCCCCTTTATAGGTCTTGCTGAGGTTTACAATCTCAATGATGTGGTTATCCTTCATTAGTCGAATTTCACTTTTTTCAATTTTTTGAAGATTTTTTCTTCCCTGTCGGCACAATCCATGATGATATCGGCCAGTGCATCGTAAGGTTCTTCGGGCACCGAGCGGTTCTTGCAGTTGCGCGCACCCATATAGGAGAAGTTTCTCCAGCGGTTGGCTGCCTCGCCCATTTCAATTGAAAGTTCGTTCAGTTCGGGTTTGTTAAGCATTTCTGCAGCCTGTTTCAGGAAGGCCCCGTAAATGAAGCGATAGCCTGCGCCACCTGTACCTATCTCCTCCAGCGAAAGTATGGCTTGTCCCAGATGCTGCGAAGCTACTTTGTTTCCGTATTTCACGGGCCATTTGCGTATCTGACGCGAGAAAAACCTGATACCCTTCACCCCTACCATCCAGAAAGGAATGTCTATCATCTCGTAAATGGTTCTCTTTATGCCTTTGATGGCCGGCTGGCTGAAGTCTATCTCGCCTTCGGGGATGTTGGTCATATAATACATCTTACCGTTGGGAGCAAAAGCACCTTTGGGGAACCTTACCTTTTTGAAATCTTCGTAAGATATCTTGCACTCTCCGGGTATTACGCTGTCGGCAATGCTGTATTCGTTGTTCTCTTTACCATATACCACCATGTTGTGCATGTTATAGTGCATACGATATTCCTGCGGAAAGAAAGGCAGATGGAACACACCTACCTGAACTCCTACCGGAGTTCCTGTATCTAAAACGCGGTCCAATTC
>CAZNRQ010000488.1:0-3107 GCA_964574845.1 uncultured Bacteroidales bacterium | reverse complement strand
ATGTTAGGACATGTTTTTTTAGAAGTGAACAAATTCTGTTTTTTCCTTTATGTTTTGTCTGCAAAGATATTTTTGTCTTTTTTCCTTTTCAACTAAGTCATAGAGCGGAAAATTAATTTTAGGCATGTTATTTGTTAAATTTCTATCTTTGTAAAAAAAAACGAACATGAAAAAAATACTTTTAATTGCCCTGGGCTGTTTTTTAGTTTATTCTGCTAATGCGCAAGATAAAGAAGATGTTAAAAAGGGAACCTTTGGCAAACTTACACAGGCCGACAGGTTGGTTTTCAATATATTCTCGGATATATGGATGGGTGCACCTACCGATTCCATGTCAATAAAGAAGATCAATCGTGGTGCTGATTTCTATGTTATGAAAGAATTTCCTTTTGGCAAAAGCAATTTCAGCTTTGCATTGGGATTAGGTGTCGGTTGTAATAATCTATACAGCAATGCCATGCCAGTAAAGAGCTTTTCTTTAGATTCACTCGGTGCCAAAGTTTACGATGGGAAGACAGTTTTCACAAAAATACCTTCTTTTTCTCCTGATGGTCGGCAACCTATAAATTTCAAAAACAACAAATTTACCCAGGTATATTTGGACATTCCACTGGAATTCAGATACCGCATGAAAAACAATGCATTTAAATTTTATTTGGGTGGAAAAGTAGGACTCATGTTAAGCAATCACACCAAATACAATGGAGATGATTATACAGAGAATTATCCTACCGGAACAATGCGTATCAAGGAATACAAGATTGCAAATGTAAGTAAGTATCGTTATGGAATTACCGCCCGCATTGGTTGGAAATGGATACAGGTTTACGGTTATTATTCCTTATCAAAACTGTTTAAAAAAGATTTGGGTCCTGATATGTACCCTATCTCAGTTGGGTTGACCATTTCACCTTACTAAGATATTTAGAAGAGCAGAAACATTAGTAAAAATACTGTGGCTCCCACAAGATACCCGGAATAAATTTCGGAAGGCTTGTGGGAGTCTGTTTTTAAACGAGCAAAGCCTACCAGTCCAGAACAAATAATAATAATGCCGGTCAACAAAAAAAGGTCAGTTTGCAATCTGTAAGATAATCCTAAAACCACTGCGGTTAATCCTCCCATACCTGCAGTGTGAACACTTATCTTCCAACGAAGATTAATAAAAAATATCGCTAACGAAACCATTGTGGTTGATAAAAGTATAAAACCATATATGGGATGAAGGGCGGTTCTTGAGACCAAAAGATATAACAGGAAATATATCGCAGTTAGACTGATGAAAGGATATATTCTCTCTTCCTTGGTTTTCATGTGAAAATCCGCGATCATGCGATTTCTTTTAAAAATGGTAAACATTATTAAAGGGGTAACTACTGTTGAGGTAACAATCATAAAGGTAAGAATTATCTTAGCTTTAAAAACCAATTGCAAGCTGAGGTAGGAGTCGATGTTAAATAGCAATAGAAAGCTATAAGTAGGCATTAGTAAAGGATGAAATAGGATCGCAATTATCTGGGCCAGGCGTTTCTCCATACAACTAGAGTTCCTTTCTGAGTCGGGCCACAGGGATGTCAAGTTGTTCGCGGTATTTGGCTACAGTTCGCCTAGCAATATTATATCCTTTTTCTTTAAGAATATCAGTAAGGTGTTCGTCGGTCAATGGCTTATCCTTATTCTCGGTTTCAATGCAATCGGACAATATTTTTTTTACTTCACGTGTCGAAACCTCTTCCCCGGAATCGGTTAAAAGCGATTCGGAGAAGAAACTCTTCAGAAGAAAAGTTCCGAAAGGTGTCTGAACATATTTACTGTTCACTACCCTGGAAATAGTCGAAATGTCAAGTTTGACCTTTTCAGCAATGTCTTTCAGAATCATGGGCTTGAGCTTGGTTTCATCTCCTTCCAAAAAATACTCTTTCTGCATTCTCATAATAGAATACATGGTTTTATAAAGAGTATCCTGTCTTTGCTTTATCATGTCAATAAACCACCTTGCTGAATCCAACTTTTGTTTGACAAAGACAATAAGATCCTTGGTCTGCTTCGCCTTATCTTTACTGTTGGCAGACATATTCTCTATCATATCCAGGTAAGACTTGTTGATGCGCAACTCGGGAGTATTTCTTGAGTTGAGCGATAGCTCTAAGATGCCATCTGAATTAGTAATAATAAAATCTGGCACAACGTATTGATTTGGTTTGGCTGAATCAACCAAAGAACTGCCTGGTTTGGGATTTAGCTTCAAAATTTCGTTTATGGCCGCCTTTAGTTGGGTGCTGTTAATGTTCAGGCGACTTTCGATTTTATCATAATGCTTCTTTGTAAACTCAGGGAAGAACTTCGATAAAATGATCTGTGCCAATTCCGTTGCATCACCTGGATGCTCTGATCGTTGCAGTTGTATTAGAAGACATTCCTGAAGGTTGCGGGCACCTACACCATAAGGTTCAAATTCCTGAATGATCATCAGTAGTTCTTCCAATTCTTTAACAGTGGTAGTAACGTTAGCATTAAAAGCCAGGTCATCGACTATTTGTGAAAGTTCGCGACCCAAATACCCAGAATCATCAAGATTGCCAATGATATAAGTTGCTATTTGAGTCTGACGTTCCGTAAGTCTCCTGAGGCCTAATTGGGTGATAAGATTTTCATGAAAAGTTTGTCCGACCGAAAAGGGTATCTCCTTATTCTTTTCTTCATCAGGATTATAATCATAGGAATTGAGCTTATAATCAGGGGTGTCGTCGTCGTCCATGAAATCTTCGAAAGAGATTTCTTCCGGATCTTTTTCGGCCTCTTCCACCTCTTTCTCAAAATCGTCTATTTCGTCAACATCTACTTCTTCGTCATTGTTATCAGAAAGTTCCTGGTCCATATTGTCGTCACTACTATCCAAAGAATCATCAGAATCTTCCAGAGCCGGATTTTCTTCCAGTTCTTCTTTAATTCGCTGTTCAAGAGCAATAGCCGGCAATTGAATCAGCTTCATTAACTGGATTTGCTGAGGGGAAAGTTTTTGAGCAAGTTTGGTTTGCAGTCTCTGATTTAGCATCTATAGTATTGTTGTTTTGTTTACGACGAATATAGTACTATTTTCGAAAAAA
>CAZNRQ010000487.1:0-3110 GCA_964574845.1 uncultured Bacteroidales bacterium | reverse complement strand
AGAGTGGACCACTTTGTCGCGGAATTACTGGACCAGTTTGCGCGGAATTTCCAGGTTAAACGGGATTATCATTTTTTTAAAGTAGGTTCGCTTGATTGGTCTATAAATTCAAGTCAAATTTGGAAAGGAAAGACTTTAACACGCATTGGACTTGGCATTGGTACGGAATTATTGTATGGCGAGGCCGACATTTCTATGAATTATAATTTAGAAAATAAATTTGATCCCAACCAATTGAATTACATGTGGCGCTGGGTTGATAACGACAAGCGATATATTAAACAAGCACAAGTAGGCCGAATTGCTTGTCAGACTTATTCACTTATTACAACGCCGGTTGTGGGAGTAGCAGTTCGTAACTCACCGACAACGGTTAGAAAGGCAACCGGAAATCATACGGTCAGTGGTAATACCGAACCTAACTGGACTGTTGAACTTTATATTAACAACGTTTTGGTGGACTACACCCAAGCCGACGCATCTGGACTTTATGTATTCAATGTGCCTGTCGTATATGGTTACAATACTGTAAAATTGAAATTTTATGGTCCATTGGGTGAAGAACGCTCTGAAGAAAGAACCTTTAATGTGCCTTATACCGTTATGCCTGTGAAGAAATTTGAATATGGCGTGTCTGCAGGCATGTTGCTCAACGGCATATATAGTCCTATGGGTAAGGTTGATTTAAACTATGGTGTAACCCGTTATCTGACGATTGGGGCGGGAATGGAATATTTATCGACAAATATAAAAAACAGATTTGTACCTAGCGTCAATGTTACTGTTCAGCCTTTCAGCAAACTTATAATCAATGGTGATTTCGCATTGGGATATAAAACCAGTTGTTTTCTGTATTACTATTTCTTAAAAAACGCCTTGTTAGAAATTGAGTATTCAAAATTTGTTAAGGGACAACATGTTACTACTTCCAATATGCTGGAAAACTGGAAAGCGAAACTCTCATTGCCATTCAGGATTAAAAAACTGGTGGGTTATACCCGACTTGATTTTGATCAACAAGTTTATTCAGAGTTAAAGTACAATCAAGCCGCCATTGTAATATCTGCTTATTACAATCAATTCAGTTTAAATACGTCAGCCCGTATCAATTGGATCAGTAAACTCCATGCTTTTATTAGTTCCGACTTATCATTATCATACCGTTTCAATTATGGTTTTATGCTCAGGTCATCTGTTTTAGCCAATTTAAGTGCCGGAAGTCTGGTTTCATGCCGTATAGCCCTCGAAAAGAGAATTCCTAAGGGTTACTTATCGGTCGGCTACGAACGAAATATTGGCTCTCGTGAGGATTTGGTCACCTTTGGTTTTAAATATGACCTACCTTTTGCAAGAACCAATGTTTCTGTTGCTTACAACCGTGGAAAAGTGTCAGCATCAGAAGGCGCCCAGGGAAGTATGATGTTTGGAGGCGGTAAAAACTACACTTATGTGACCAAAAGTTCATCAGTAGGAAAAGGTAGCATAGCTCTTTACCCCTTTCTCGATCTGAACAATAATGGTATTTACGATAAGGGTGAGCATATGGTAGATGTTCGTTCAGTAAAGGTGATGGGTGGTAATGTAATTTTCAGGAAAAGGGACCATACCATCAGGGTGCCCGACCTTAACGCATTTGTGAAGTATAATGTCGAATTTAGCGATAATGATTTGCCCAGCATTTCATATCGTTTTAAAAATAAAATATATCAGGTACTGATCGATCCAAACCAGTTCAAACGAATTGATGTGCCTGTAATTGTTGTGGGTGAAGCCATTGGGTCGGTTTCGGTCGAAAAGGAAAATTCAACAAAAGGGATTGGCCGGATTATTATAAAATTTTATGAAAAGGAAAACAGAAATCAGGTAGCACAAATCCTTTCGGAAAGCGACGGATATATTGATTATTTGGGTCTGCCTCCCGGAAAATATTATGCGAGGTTAGATGAGTCTCAGCTTCATAATCTGGGTTATTCATGCGAACCGGAATTTATCGAATTTACGATCAAAACCAGTAGCGAAGGAGATATGTTTGACGGTCTAAGCTTTGTGCTAAAACCTGATATTAAGAAATGAAAATAATTTATGAAAAAACTGTTTTATATAATACTATTGATAAACTTTAACTTGTATGGGCAGGTTATTATGCCTGTTCAGAGTTTTAACGCAGACGTTCTTTTACACGCTAACAATACTCCATTCACATCATGGTATGCGCCTGATTACAACCCACCGGTTGACTGGTATTCATCAGGCGGGAATCCGGGGGGATATATCGGTTATTCAGGTAGTTGGAACAATTTATGGTGCAATCTGATTAGGCTTCCACAATCTAATTGCGTTGGTCACGACACCGTGATACTTAGTTTTGACATGTCGAACTCTTACTTTGCAAGCTATCCATTAGACTATATTAGATTTTATATTTGGGACCAGGGGGCGGCATCTTACGAATTTCCGGTAGCCCATATAAAGATTAATGGCGTCGAGTCAATGGAAATATTTGGAGTGAATGGTTATGGATTTCGATTTAACGAACCACATAACTGGGCGCATGTTGAAGTCTTTTTTTGCATGAATCAGGTGGTTACCAAGGCCAATGTATTGTTCTTTCTTGAACCTTCTTGTAATTACAATAATAGCAATGTGTATTCAGTAAAGTTCGACAATATACAACTTACCGCCCCCGACAATATTTTCACAAATATGGAAGTAAATGACAATAAACTGCCCGATTATACTGTTTTCCCTACCGTTTTCCAAAATGCTGTCACCATAAAGATTAATAATGATTCGGGAAAGCTAAAAGTAGTGCTACTCGACTCCTTTGGAAAGCAAGTTTTGCTAGAAAATGTAAACTTGAACAACGACAATTACGAACTTCAAATACCTGACCTTGCTTCCGGTATTTATTATCTGGTTTTAATATCCAATGAAGGAAAGGTTTGTAAAAAGTTGTTTCACTAATTTATTCAATATTCTGCCAAGTGTTCCATCCCCCGTTCGGCCGAGGTTCCAACCTCCGACATAAAATATCATCCGCGAATATCATAAAATCAGCGGCAATCATATTTGTCATAATAGATCCGCGTCTCCTCTTAATACCCCCCCGC
>CAZNRQ010000486.1:0-3119 GCA_964574845.1 uncultured Bacteroidales bacterium | reverse complement strand
CCATAGAGGGGAATTTGATGTCGAACTCGGTGAAATCCGTCAGTTTCTTTGTAAGCTTGGTGGTGAGATTATAACAAAACAGGTTCATGGTGCGATCGCGGTCCGATAGAAAATAGATGTTGTCGCCATTCCACATGGGGAAAATATCCTGGGCAGGATTGTCGGTAATATTCACACTTTGTTTGGTATTGAAATCATAGATCCAGATATCATCGGCCATACCTCCGCGATAATATTTCCATGTGCGGAACTCGCGGAAAACCCTATTGTAGGTAAGTTTGGTTTTATCGGGCGAATAGCTGCAAAAACCTCCGCAAGGCAAAGGCAGTTCTTCGTTCATGCCTCCATCGGTCGAGATGCTGTAAAGCTGGCCTTTGAAAGCATTGAATGATTTCATTCGCGAACGGAAGATGATATGCTCGTTGTCTTTCCAGGTCATCACAATGTTGTTGGGGCCCATGCGGTCCGCAATATCATCGCGATCGAGGGTAGATGTATAGGTCAATCTTTTGGGAACGCCACCGTTGGCGGGCATAAGATAAATTTCTGTATTACCGTCATACTGTCCGGTGAATGCCAGGTTCTTTCCGTCGGGCGAGAATTTGGCAAACATCTCATAGCCCACATCATTGGTAAGTTTACGGGCAATGCCGCCTTTTACATCGACTGTGTAGAGATCACCGGCATAGGAAAAGACAATTTTATTTCCCGATAATGTCGGAAATCTTAATAAACGGGTTTCCGTTTGAGCGAATACCTGTAAACACAATAAGAACAGAATGAAGGTACTGAGTAATACTTTGGATTTCATAAGAATTTGGATTTAGAATACTCCAAAATTACGAATTAATCAGAACGGATAAAAGGAATAATCAGGTATTCAAGCGAAAGATGCCTAACAAAGTTCTATTTGGGCTAAAGCCCAATTTTGTTGTTGTTTCCAACCCCGACCTGAAGGTCGGGGCTATTGAAAGAGTCAACCCTCATAATTAGCCATGACCTTTCCCATAGGGATGCCTATGGCATAGGTCGTGGTTAACCAAAGCACGAATATCAGGACTTTAGTCCAAAAAAGATAGATTATCCTTCGAAAGTGAAAGAAAGCTGGAATATTTTAGAGTGAAGACTCTTAATACTATTGGTATAAATGGTATTCTCTGGTATCAGCAGATTTCGCAAGCCATAAGACATGCGCAGCTCAATACCGAATTTGAAATATGGCAAAAAGAAATCAAATCCAGTGCCGGCATCCAGCATATAATCGCTGTTGCGAAGCTTGATGGGAGCTTCTCCTTCTTTATTTTTCTTTTTCGCCTGTGAGGCCATATCAATGCTATAGCTTCCCCCGCCTACAACATAAGCCCTGAAGTTGCCCAGACGCTTTGACTGATATTTCAAATAAAACGGAAAAGTCATAAAGGTAGATTCCACTTTTTTCACTTGCTGAATATTAATAGAATCCTTAAATCGCAAAGTAAATTCTACCGATCGGCTACCGAAAGATAATGTTGGGATAAACCGGAGACTAAAATATTTCGTTAGTTTCAGGCTGGAGACAATACCTATATCAAAACCAAATTCGGGTTTGGTAGTAATACTAAGAAGAGAATCGAACTGAGAGAGATCACCCACTGTCTTCAACGAGAAGTTCATCTGGTTGGCTCCCAACAAAAATCCAAAATGATAAGGACGTCGGTCGAACTTGGGGAGATTCTCCATTCTGCCTTCACGTCTTTGGCCATAGGCAAAGGTCGATAACATTGCTATGGCAAAGGACAGAATGAGAGTATATTTCAGAATTGATTTCAAGGTCAAATATTTTTACCTGCTGCTAACGCTTTATTCTAAAAATTATTGCAAAACTACACGTTTTTTTGTTTCTGACCAACATATATGGTAGCAATTCCCCCGCTAAGCCTCTTCTGAGAATTGTTTATACTGCCGCAGTCCTGCATGATATTAAGGAAATCATTACCCTGAGGAAAGTCCAGAACACTATCATGTAAATAGGTGTAAGCATCTTTATTTCGTGAAACTATTCTGCCCAAAAACGGCAAAATATATTTAAAGTAGAAACGGTAAACAAATCCAAATGGTCCGCCTGGCTTGGAAAATTCAAGGATGTAATACTTATTACCCGGTTTTATCACCCTTATCATTTCTTTCAGGCCGCTATTCAGATTCTCGAAATTGCGCACACCAAATGCCACCATGGCTACATCGAATGAATTATCCTCAAAGGTCAGTTTCTCGGCGGGCGAAGCAAACAGTTCAATACGCTTATTCAGGTTCAAATGATCTATCTTCTGTCTGCCGACTTCCAGCATCTTCTCCGAGATATCAATACCGGTGACGCGGGAACCCGGAATATATAGAGAAGAATAAATGGCCAGATCGGCCGTGCCGGTAGCCACGTCCAATATCTTTAGGGCTCCCTCTTTGCGTATAATCTTTATCAGTTTTTTACGCCAGAGCTTATCTACACCAAAGGACAAAAAATGATTGAGAAAGTCGTATTGATGCGAGATGTCATCAAACAGTTTACTAATATCTTCGTTTTTCTTATCTTGCAGCAAGGATTTCATTCTCAGGAAGGATGTTTATTGCACAAAGGTAAGCAATTCCTCCATAAGCCTTTGCTTTTTTACGGGCATCACTCCTACCTCTTCGCACACCAACCCTCCGGCAATGTTCGAAATGAAGGCTATATCGGCCGTCTTCAGTCCAAAGGCCAGGCAAAGAGCCGCCAGTGAGATCACCGTATCACCTGCTCCCGACACATCAGCGATGTTCCTGATCTGGGCAGGCAATATCTCGCCATGATAGTTTCCGCTGCTGTCTTTTTCGGAAAAGAATACACCGCTTTCGGACATGGTGAGCAACATGACATCAATATTCATCTGCTTCTGGAAACCGGAACATATTCTTATCAGGTTATCCTTTTCTTTGGACACATGTTCTGCTTTCATACCCTCGCAAAGTTCTTTGAAATTGGGCTTGAAGAGGCTCACATTCTTATATTGAGAGAAATTCTTACGTTTGGGATCCACCGCCACAGGAATATTCTTTTGGTTGGCCAGGTCAACGGTGCATTGTATGATATAAGGAGTCACCACTCC
>CAZNRQ010000485.1:2151-3125 GCA_964574845.1 uncultured Bacteroidales bacterium | reverse complement strand
GCATCGTCAATATAACAGCGGCGAATCGACGCGGCATATAGACTGGAAACTTTACGGGCGCACGGACAAACTTTACGTGAAACGCTACGAAGAAGAGACCAATCTGCGTTGCCAGATCATTATAGATAATTCATCGTCGATGTATTATCCTGTGAAGAAGACAATCACGCCCGAAGATCCCAATAAGATCACTTTTTCGATTTACGCAGCAGCTTCGCTTATCTACCTTTTGCGTCAGCAGCGCGATGCTGTCGGGCTGAGCATCTTCTCCGATTCGGTGGAGGTGCATACCCCTGCCCGCTCCAATTCGGCCCACCAAAAGCTGATCTACATCAACCTGGAGAAAATGATGCATGCATACGACGAGAAGGTGCAGAAACGAACCTTTGCCGCTGATGCCCTGCACCAGATTGCCGAAAATATTCACAAACGCTCGCTGGTGATTCTGTTCAGCGATATGTTCGAAAGCAATGCCCACAGCGACGAGTTGTTTGCCGCCCTGCAACATCTGAAACACAACAAACATGAGATCATTCTGTTTCATGTGACCGACAAAAGCCACGAGGTGGATTTTACTTTCGAAAACCGTCCCTATAAGTTTGTCGACATGGAATCCGGCGAAGAGGTGAAACTCAACCCCACCGTCATCAAAGATCAATACCACAAAGCCATCAATCAATTCAATACTGAGCTGAAACTACGCTGCGGACAATACCATATCGATCTGGTAGAAGCCGACATCAACGAAGGCTTCCGCCATGTGCTCCTCACCTACCTGCTGAAGCGAGAAAGGATGATGTAGCCCGAAAGAAGTGCCTGAAGTGCCTTGAGTTCAGAGTACCTAAATCTGATTGGCAAAGCCTAAAATTACTGAATGATAATATCCTAATAGTATATCATAATATAATCCACTTGGAGAAGGATATGCCAAAAGTTTAGCATAATATAATCCACTTGTAGAAGGCTATGCTAAA
>CAZNRQ010000485.1:0-2051 GCA_964574845.1 uncultured Bacteroidales bacterium | reverse complement strand
AATTTAGCATAATATAATCCACTTGTAGAAGGCTATGCTAAAAGTTTAGCATAATATAAAACACTTGTAGAAGGCTATGCTAAAAGTTTAGCATAATATAAAACACTTGGAGAAGGCAATGCCAAAAATTTAGCATAATATAATCCACTTGTAGAAGGCTATGCTAAAAGTTTAGCATAATGCAAAATAGTTGTTTAAAATTATACCAAAAGTTTAGTATAATATAATCCACCTGGAGAAGGCTATGCTATAAGTTTAGCATATTGTAATTCACTTGGAGAAGAATGTCGTAAAAGTGTAATAAAGCCTTCAACATTTGAAGAGTAATATTGTAAAAAACAGCATTTTCATGAGCCTTTTAAAATTGAAATGTCTCCAGACGTTCGGGTAACCAAAAAGGGGGAATAATCATTCGCCCCAACATCTCCAAACTTCGAACTCCAAACTATTGTCACTTCCTCCTAATACCCATGAGGCAAATTCACCGTGAAGCGCGATCCGCGCTCCAGGGTGCTTTCCACCTGAATGGTTCCCAGATGACGGTCGACAATGGCTTTCACTAGAGAAAGTCCCAGTCCGGTTCCATCTTTAATAGTGTTTTTAATGTTTGAAGCCCTATAGAACTCTTCGAAAATATGCGGAAGGTCTTCTTCCGGTATGCCCAATCCCGAATCAGTGACAATGATACGAAAATCTTTATCATCTGAAAAAGCCTGCAAATCGACCGATCCTCCCTCGGGAGTATATTTTATGGCGTTTTGCACCAGATTGCTGATCACCTCTTCGGTAGATGATTTGATTCCTGAATACTGAGGATTATTGATCACAAATTCGGTAGTAAACTTAATATTTTTAGCCTCAGCCGCCGAACGATTGGTATTCACAGCGTTCATTAATACTTCGTTGATGTCCATCAATTCCCTGTCGAATTTGTTGTTCAGTCTCATATTGGTCAAGGCCAGCAACTCGAATATAAACTCGTTGATCTTTTGGGTACGGTTGTAGGCTTTTTCGATAAACTCCTCGTTACGGGGATCGATAGGAGCCACATAATGCTTGTATACCACTTCCAGATTGCTTTTGATAGCGGCAATATGCCCTTTGATATCGTGTGTCACACGTTTGACATACTCGTCCTTGATATTATCTTTCTCCATCAGGTCAGCATTAGCTTCTTTCAGCTTTTGTTCTACTTTTCTCAATCGGCCGGCAAGTGATGAAGTAATGTAGACCACCAAATAAGACGTAACTGCAAAAATAAGTAAGGCCGAAAACAAATAGGCCGGATCGTTTTGTATTAAAGAAGAAATGTACTTATTGATAGAAAAATGAGGAATAATGCCCAGATACTCGGTAACAGCCAGCGAAGTGAACAGCAAAATACCGAAGGTCGTATGAATGTAGGTCCACCTTTTCGAAAGCAGCATACTGCTGATAACCATGTGGAAAATATAGAAGATGATGAAAGGATTCTCTATACCACCGGAATAATGTAAAAGCAGGGTTAGAAAAATAAAATCAGTAAGTATCTGAAAATTGATATTGTTGCGAACCTTTATAAGGCTTTTAATATCGCGCTTGGTAAGGAGGGCATCCAGAAACAGAAAATAAGCGATGTTGCTTAAGAACAGGAAACCTGCAATTAAGAACAAAACCGGAAAATTCAAATGCAGATGAAAGAACAACTTTGAGATCACTATAGCCAGCAAAATGCCACCTACAGCAAACCACCTGATGTTGCATAACCATAGAACTTTTCGGGCAAGATTCTCTGAATCCGGAAAGTAGATCATTAATCTTTCAGGAACTTTTTAATTTCCTTTAACAAAACTTCTGTTTCAACCGGTTTGCTCAAAAAGCTATCAAGCAAGAGATAATATTTGCGTCCGATAGGATTCGTATAATCCACTGATACCGTACCATCTGCATTCAATACCTTCATAACTTTTTCCGTTTCGAAATTGGCAGTACCAGTCATATTATTATACATGTCTATCATCTGGTTGGTGGCAGCCATGGTTTCAATACCGGTAAGCATGATGATGGGGGTT
>CAZNRQ010000484.1:0-3130 GCA_964574845.1 uncultured Bacteroidales bacterium | reverse complement strand
GTATTAAGGTGTTAAGGGATAATTCTGATATTCCCATTGTGATCTTTCCGGGCAATACCATGCAGGTACATAAAGATGCCGATGCAATACTGTTCTTGTCGCTTATTTCTGGCAGAAATCCGGAAATGCTTATCGGCAAACATGTTATTGCTGCCCCTTACATCAAGCAATACGGCTTGGAAGTAATTCCTACAGGTTATATGCTAATCGAAAGTGGCAGGCCTACCACGGCCCTTTATATGAGCAATACCATTCCCATCCCTCACGATAAGGACGATATCGCTGTTTGCACAGCCTTGGCTGGCGAGATGCTGGGTTTAAAAATGATTTATATGGATGCTGGCAGTGGAGCCATGAATCACATTGGTTTATCAATGATTGGTAAGGTAAAAAAGAACATTTCTATTCCCCTCATCATAGGAGGGGGTATCAGAACAGCCCAACAGGCAAAAGATATCTATTCAGCGGGTGCCGATATGATTGTTATTGGAAATGCTGTCGAAAAAAATACTTCCCTGATTGAGGAAATAGCAGCGTCAGCTATTCGCTTTTCTTGATGTCCTTTATGTTCAATTGAAGAGTGACGTTCCCATTCCATTCGTTTTCTTCAATATGGTAGCAAATATCAAATTTATTACCCGTTTGCACATAGCGGAAATGTTCGCCCATCTGAAAACCAATGGCCGGGAAAGGTCCTATAGATATTTCCGGATAGGTAATACAGAGTTTTAGGTGGTTTTTATCGTTCTTCCCTACCAGCCTTACGGTTCCAATATCTACAACACCTGAAGTCTTAAATACAGGAGCCATATTTCCCGGACCAAAGGGCGCAAATTGTTTTATGATTTTGTAGAAATTATTGGTGATTTGATGCAATTCAATTACTTCATCTATCTCTACTTCCGGAACCTGCATTTCGGTAGTTATAGTCGATTCTACTATCTCTTCAAAGCGTTTTCTGAATTTTGGCAGATTTTCCAACTTAAGCGAAAGACCGGCAGCATATTTATGCCCGCCAAAATGTTCTAACAGATCGCTGCATGAGTCAATGGCATTATAGATGTCAAAATCCTTTACCGAACGTGCCGAACCGCAAATCAGGCCATTTACATTTGAATCCGTGAGCACTATGGTCGGTCGGTAAAACGATTCGGTGAGTCGCGATGCAACTATACCTATCACCCCTTTATGCCATTCGGGTTGATAGACCAATGTTGATTTGCTATGTAAAATCTCCGGATTTTTATAGATCATATCAACGGCTTGCTCTGTGGTCAAGGTATCCAGTGTCCTGCGTTCCGTATTATAAAGGTCTATTTGCGAGGCTATGGTCTTCGATTCTTCAAGGGTTTCGCATATCAATAGTTTAACCGAATCTTTCCCGTTCTCTATTCTTCCTGCTGCATTAATACGCGGACCAATCAGGAATACCAGATCGTTTATGTTCAACTGCCGGTTAAAAATAAATCCGTTTTTATCGCATTCGGCCTGACTTTTTCTTAAAACTCCTCCACTTTGCAAAACAGCTTCCAACCCGGGTCGTGGATTGGTATTGATCAGACGCAATCCGTAGAAAGCAAGAATCCTGTTTTCACCCGTTATCAGAACTATATCCGAAGCTATACTTACGGCAACCAGATCAAGATAGGTGAAAAGCTCCTGAACATCCCCCCCCATTTTTTGCGAATATGCCTGCACCAGTTTAAACCCTATTCCGCATCCCGAAAGTTCTTTATACGGATACCCGCAATCGGGTCTTTTGGGATCGAGCACGGCAACGGCTTGGGGCAGGTCATCATCCGGACGGTGGTGATCACAGATAATAAAATCAACATTCAGCGAATTAGCATAGGCTACCTTATCCATCGATTTGATACCGCAATCCAATGCTATTATAAGAGAAAATTCATGCTCTTTCGCATAATCTATACCCATGGTCGAAATCCCGTAACCTTCCAGGTAACGGTCAGGTATGTAGTAATCTATATTCTGGTAGAATTTATGAAAATAGGAATATACCAAAGCTACAGCCGTGGTTCCGTCAACATCATAATCCCCGTAAATCAGTATCTTTTCTTTTTTTGCTATAGCTTTTTCAATGCGTGCCACAGCTTTTTCCATATCCTTCATCAGGAATGGATCATGCAAATGCGAGAGCTCGGGCCTGAAAAATTTCCTTGCTTCTTCAAAGGTAGTTATGCCGCGCTGATATAGCAAATTGGCAATAGGAAACGAAACTGTCAATTCTTTAGCCAATTGATTAATCAGTTCGTAATCACCCAAATGCTTTATGGTCCACCGCTTTTCCATCAAATTCTATCCTTTGTGCAAATTTAATCATTAAAGTATTCAAAAGGTGTTGACAGAAATATAAATTTTTCTGTACCGTGATGATCTGAAAAGTACTTTAAAACCAGCGGTTTCCTTATATGGATTTCAGCAGTCCGCCATCTATTGGTATATTAGTTCCCGTAATATACGAGGCTTGTTCCGAAGCCAGAAATGCAACCAGGTAACCATATTCCTCAGGTTTGCCAAATCTTTTCATGGGCACATTTGCCAGCATCTGTTGGGTTTGTTCCTCTTCGGCTATCTGTTTACTTACCGATTGAAATTTTATCAGGTCTCTGATCCTTTCCGTATCGAAATACCCTGTTAGAATATTGTTCACCGTAATATTGTCCTTTGCCACATCCTTTGATAAGGTCTTTGCCCAACTGATCACCGAGGCCCTTATGGTGTTTGATAAAGCCAGGTGCTGCAAAGGCTCCCGGACCGAAACCGACGAAACATTTATGATCCTTCCGAAACCTTTGCTTTGCATGGCAGGCAATGCTTGCAGTGTGGTAAAACATACGGTTTGAAAAAGCAGATCAAAAGCAAGCTGATAATCATCTGTGCTCTTTTCAAGTACGCTCCCGGCAATGGGGCCTTGTGTATTATTCACCAGAATATCTATGTTGTTGGCTTTAAAAAATCCGGAAACCACACTTTTAAAACCTTCTGCATCCGAAAAATCTGCCACAAGATACCCATGTTTCTGACCCGATGTGGAGGCAAGTTCTGTCAGCACATTTTTCAGTTTGTCTTCATTTCTGGCCATCAGTGTAACCTCTGCACCACATCGGGC
>CAZNRQ010000483.1:0-3131 GCA_964574845.1 uncultured Bacteroidales bacterium | reverse complement strand
CATTGTTACTGATTGCCCTGCTTATGATGAAGGAGCTTGGATAAAGAGTATGCTTGACAATCCTGCAGATCCTAATCATACCGCTTATAAACGTTATGTTTATAAAGATGTAATGTGGGTGGGTTGTCCGATTATTTCTGATGCTAAATACAATTTCACAGACCCCAGCAATATGCCTTGCGAAGTAAAAATCCGCATCCGTATGACTCGTCCTTATAAAAGGTATTATTCTACAGCAGCTAAAGGAGCACTTGCACCTGAAAACGATAATTATCCCATGTATTCCTTCAATACTACTCCATTGGCAACAACAAAAGGAAACAATTTGGCTGCTGAAGGTTCATTGAACCTAATAAATGTGGTTCCGAATCCTTATTTTGCCTATTCAGGATACGAAACAAATCAATTAGATAACCGTGTTAGAATTACTAATCTGCCACAAAAATGTGCTATTAATATTTATACTGTTGGTGGTTCATTGGTTAGGCAGTATGCAAAGGACGATGCAAACTCATATCTAGATTGGGATCTTAAGAATTATGCCGGTATTCCTATTGCAGGCGGCATGTACTTAATCTATGTTAAGGTTGACGGAGTCGGAGAAAAAGTATTGAAATGGTTTGGTTCATTACGTCCCATCGACTTAAATGCGTTCTAACATTTACTGAATTATTAATAATAAAACAAAGCTATTATGAATAAGATCTATAGAATATTTTTAGCAATTGCTCTTCTGGGTTCAATTGTTCTTCCGGCCACAAACCTTATGGCAGGAAACGAAGACCGCGTCGGTGAATGTGGTTCGCAGGAGCTTCTCATAAACCCCTGGGCAAGAAGTTCTGGTTGGGGCGGTGTTGGTATCGCTACATCAAGAGGCATAGAAGCCATGTATACTAATGTTGCCGGAATGGCATTTACTCAGCGCACTGAAGTAGTTTTTGCACACACTATTTGGCTCAAAGGCTCAGGTGTTAGCATCAATACATTTGGTTTGTCACAGAAAGTTGGCGAAACAGGTGTAATAGGCGTTAGCGTTATGGCTATGAGTTTCGGAACTATTCCGATAACTACTGTTGATCTTCCAGAAGGCGGATTGGGGACTTATACACCTTCGCTTATGAACATCAACCTTTCATATTCTAAAATGTTTTCCAACAGTATCTACGGAGGTTTAAATATCAAAGTAATCTCACAGAAGACTTCTAACCTGGCTGCCTCAGGATTTGCCATCGATGCAGGTATCCAATACATCACAGGTGAAAAAGAGAATATCATGTTTGGAATTGCACTGAAGAATGTCGGACCTCGTATGAAATTCAAAGGTGACGGTCTTTCTTTTAGAGGAACCATTGCAGGGGCACCAAATCAGTTAACTGTTGAACAACGTTCTGCTGAGTTTGAACTTCCTACTACTCTTAATATCGGTGTAGCATACGACTTCATTATTTCCGATAAACACAAAATTACGCTGGCTGGTGCATTTATTTCGAACTCGTTCGGTAAAGACCAATACATTGTAGGGTTGGAATATAAAATGATGGATTATCTTTATCTACGCGGTGGTTATGCAATGGAAAAAGGAACCTTTAAGAAAGCCGACAGAACCAATGCTTTGACAGGACCTCATGCTGGTATCACTGTTCAAGTTCCTGTTAACAAGAAAAAAGGTTCAACCATAGGAATTGATTATTCATACAGAGCTACTGAACCATTCGCAGGAACCCATACCTTCGGAGTGCGCATTAATCTGTAGTCCCTAATTTTTTTTTATTTTTTTCAAAGAGTCCCGATCTATCGGGATTCTTTGTTTTTTTATTAAATACCAAGTAAGATGTCGACATATTATACTTTAGAAGGCTTAAACAAGCTAAAAGAAGAATTGAATCAACTGATGACGGTTGAAAGAAAAAAAATATCACTTGCCATTGCTGAAGCCCGCGACAAAGGAGACCTCTCGGAGAATGCTGAATATGATGCTGCCAAAAATGCTCAGGGGATGCTGGAACTTAAGATCTCGAAAATGCAGGCGATTGTGAATGATGCCAAGATCATTGATGAAAGCCAAATGGACCTCACCAAAGTTTTTATTCTTTCGAAAGTAGAGCTCAGAAACTCTAAGAACAATATGAAAATGACCTATACGCTGGTTCCGGAAAACGAGGCCGACCTGAAAACAGGAAAAATATCAGTAAGCTCGCCTATCGCCAAAGGATTGCTGGGACGAAAAGTAGGCGATATTGTTGAAATAAAGATCCCCGCCGGAATAGTTGAATTTGAAATAATGAACATTTCACGATAAACTTCTCTTACTATGCCAAGCATTTTTTCAAAAATAGTGGCAGGTGATATCCCTTGCTATAAAATAGCTGAGAATGATGATTTCCTGGCTTTCCTTGACATCAATCCTCTGGCTTTAGGCCATACCCTGGTAATCCCCAAAGAAGAAGTGGACTATATTTTCCATCTTAATGACGAAACTTATAAAGGTCTGTTTCTATTTGCCAAAAAAGTAGCTTTGGCCATTGAAAAGGAAGTGGTGTGTAAACGAATAGGTATTGCCGTCATCGGATTAGAGGTTCCTCATGCGCACATTCACCTGGTGCCTATGAACAGTATTTATGATATAGATTTCAAGAAACCCAAATTGAAGCTAAGCCCCCAGGAATTGGAAGATATCCGGAGCAAGATCAGTGCCGCCTTATCGCTTTGATCCTTTAGTCTTAAGATAATCAATAATCAACAACAATTCTTTGTACCATGATTCACCGTATTTGCGGATTAGTGGCTCTTTTAAAAATTCAAAAAGATAAGTATTGCTTTCGCGACCTTTCGTAAGAGCTTTTTTGCAAATATCCCATTTGTGATAGTTCACAGCTTCAAAATCGGTATAGTTGGTAATTCGAATGGGGTAAAGGTGGCAGGATACAGGTTTGCGGAAGGATAATTTTTTCTGCTCCCATGCTTTTTCAATAGCGCACAAAGCCATACTGCCATGGTAGATCACAAAGGCACATTCGCGACCATTGACAAGAGGAGTTCCTTTAACTCCTTCGGGATCGATGGCCACCAAACCGTTTTTCTGAATGGCTGAGAGGCCTTCGGCGCGCATAAAGGGTTTTATCTCCTCTATG
>CAZNRQ010000482.1:0-3137 GCA_964574845.1 uncultured Bacteroidales bacterium | reverse complement strand
GATGTTCCCTTTACTTTGTGCCTGCTTACAGGCGGAAATGAAGCTGAATTGCTTCCCTGAAATCACTTAAATTATTAAATCGCTGCAAAGGTAATCATTAATATTGAGTAAAACCTTGTATTTAATGCTTTTAATTTTCCCATGCCACTTTTCTTGCCTTCACATTCGTCCAACCTGATAAATAGCATACTTTGGAATGGTATTTTTTTTATTAATTTGCATAAAAAAGAAATTATGTGTTTTTCAGCAGAAGCGAGTTTTGGTGCCAGTGCGGTGATATCCATGGTTGGTTTGGTTGCCTACAGAAAATCAGTAACAATGCCACAAAAGGTGTTCGCACTAATACCCTTATTCTTTGCTTTGCAGCAATTCCTGGAAGGGTTTCTTTGGGTTGTGCTGAGGAACGGAGCCTATGTTTCATGGAAATATCCGCTAACCATTGGCTTTTTGATATTTGCCTGGCTTATATGGCCCCTCTTCATTCCCCTAAGCATGTATCTGCAGGAGAAGAACAAAATCCGAAAAAGAATACTCCTGGTTTTTCAGGGAATAGGTATATTCATGGCAGGAGGCTTTATTTATGTGATGTTGTTCCACAATGTGGAAGCTTCCATTGCCAAATACCACATCAACTATGCTTATGATTTCAATCCTCCTTTCGGATGGTTTTTTGGTCTGCTTTATCTTTTACCCACAGTGGTTTCAATGATGGTAAGCAGTGTGAAGCGCATGTGGATATTGGGCATTATCAATATCAGCTCCTATATGTTCTCGCGTATTTTCTTCTTCGGACAGGTGATATCTGTTTGGTGTTTTTTCGGAGCTATCGCCAGTATTACGGTTCTTTATATTATCGTAGAATCGAGAAAAACTGTAGAAGCTCAGGACAGAATCATGACCTGATGTGTGTTTTCGCCCTGTTGGCTGCCGAACTGACTTTATCCTTATAAGGCCAGATCCAATTTTATCTTCTCGATTTTATCCCTGCATTCCGCTTCGGTCTTTTCAAAATCCGCAACATCCTTCAATTCGGCTTTTATACCAAAATAGAATTTGATCTTAGGCTCGGTGCCCGAAGGACGAACAGTGATCTTGCTGCCATCTTCGGTGAAAAACTGCAACACATCTGATTGGGGCATTTTAATGGCTTTCTCCGAGCTGTCGGTCATGTTGATCTCTTTCTGCAATTGGTAATCTTTTATGGTGATTACTTTCGAATGATTGATGCTTTGGGGTGGGTTGCTGCGGAAATCAGCCATCATCTGTTTGATCTCGTCGGCTCCCGATTTGCCTTTTTTGGTGATGGATAACAAACTTTCGTAATACATCCCAAATTCCTTATAGATTTCCAGTAAGAGGGAATATAGGGTCATGCCGCGCTCTTTGGCGTAAATGGCAGTTTCGGCTATCATGCAGCAGGATATGACCGCATCCTTGTCGCGCACAAAATCGCTGACCAGGTAGCCATAGCTTTCTTCGCCTCCGCCAATGAAGGTTTTCAGTCCGTGGTATTTTTGAATGATCTCGACAATATATTTGAAACCTGTGAGCACATCAAAATATTCCACACCAAATTTATTGGCAATCTCCACCAAAAGTTCGCTGGTAACAATGGTTTTTACAATGAATTCTTCGCCATGCAGTTTGCCGTTTCTTTTCCATTGCGCCAACAGATAATAAATGAGCAGGGAGGCGGTTTGATTGCCATTGAGCAATGCGAATTCGCCTTTATCGTTTTTCACAGCTATGCCCACACGGTCGGCATCGGGATCTGTGGCCAGCACCAGGTCGGCGTTGATCTGCACAGCTTTTTCGATGGCCATGGACAAAGCCGCTTTTTCTTCCGGATTGGGCGATTGCAGGGTGGGGAAGTTGCCATCGGGTATGGCCTGTTCTTCCTGCAGGGTGATCGTTTCAAAACCATATTCTTTCAGCGCCTGGGGAACCAGGGTGATGCCGGTGCCATGCAGGGCGGTATACACTATGCTGAAATCATGATTTTTTTTGATCAAATCGGGGATGAACGACAGTTTTTTTACCTTAGCCAGATAAGCAGCATCAACAGCTGCTTCGATCAATTCAATATTTTCGGGTTTGGGGGTAAATTTAACCAGCTCGGGAGAGGTGATCTTGCGCACTTCGTCTATCACATTTTTGTCGTGAGGAAAAACCAATTGCCCGCCATCGTCCCAATAAACTTTATAACCATTGTACTCTTTGGGATTGTGGGAAGCGGTGATGACTATGCCGCTCTGGCAACCCAGATAGCGAATGGCAAAGGATAGCTCGGGGGTGGGGCGGAGGTTGGCAAACAGATATACCTTGCAGTCGTTGGCCGAGAGGATTTCGGCGGCAATTTGTGCGAAATACTTGCTGTTGTTGCGCGAATCGTAGGCTATGGCTATCTTATTTTGTGTTTTTGCGGCGAACATCGTATTCACATAATTGGCCAGTCCCTGTGTGGCCATGCCTACGGTATATTGGTTCATGCGGTTGGTACCCACGCCCATGATGCCACGCAGACCGCCTGTGCCGAATTCGAGGTCGGTATAGAAGGATTCAAAAAGTTCGGCGGGGTTTTCGTCCATCAGTTGACGGACCTGTTGGCGGGTTTCGGCAGTAAAGTTTTCGCCCATCCAAAGTTGGGCCTTTGCCAGAATGCTGTTGTCGATATCGGATATTTTCATGAGGTAGTAGGTTGGTATAATCTTCTTCAAAATTAATTATTCTTGGCCGATTGGCAAATGTTGAGGGGAAATATCTTTTGGAGTGGTGGCTGAATGGCTTAAAAGGAAAAGGCCAATCCATAGGCAAATTTTATTTTTTTGAAGGCAGAACTCACTTGATATGCTATACATGCATGAGCGCCCGTTGAACGGAGCTAAAACTTATGCTGACATAATACGTTGCATTTGTTTTATGAAAAATTTTTTGGTTTGATGCAAATGTCAGTTAATATGTGTGTTATAAGAGTGTTAAGTGTTGATAAAAGCATTTTTCGGAACAATGCAAGCAAAATTCTGAACGATGTAAACAAAATTCACAACGATGTAAACAAAATTCGCAACGATGTAAACAAAATTCGGACCGATGTAAGCATCGGTAAGAAAAATGTAATCTAAATTATGATCGATGTA
>CAZNRQ010000481.1:0-3141 GCA_964574845.1 uncultured Bacteroidales bacterium | reverse complement strand
TCAAAAAGTTGTACCTTTATGCTAACAATTATAACAACAAAAATTAAGGAGTAAAATAATGGAAAAAGCTGTTTCAATTCATGTAAAGTGCCCCTTATGCAGAGTCTCATTGATGGATCATGAGCACAAGCTGCAGGACAAGCCCAGTATCAAACTGAATATTCAAGTGGGTAAAGATAGAGGGGTTATCAGGTTGTCGTCCATTTATGGAAACTATGACCACGAATCAACATTGGATCTTACAGGTGTGGATATTTCTGAGTTTTCGTGCCCGCATTGCAATCAGGTGCTCAATAGCAAAGAATCCTGCACAAAATGTGGAGCGCCTATGGTCCCATTTTTAATGGATATAGGAGGCAAGGTGAGTATCTGTTCCCGTAAGGGTTGCAGCAATCATTATGTTGCTATCGAAGACTTGTATAATACCCTGATCAAGTTCTATGATGAATATGGGTTTTAACCCTTAACAGAAAAATTTTTTTTACCCTATAAGTTTGGCCAGGTCGACAACCCGGTTAGAATAACCATATTCATTATCATACCAGCCTATCACCTGAATAAAATTGCCCGACAGAACTTTTGTAAGCAAGGAATCGAAAACCAGTGAATGGGAATTTCCTATCACATCGCTGGAAACGATAGGATCGGAGCAATATTGAATGATATTTTTCAATTGACCGACCGAGGCATCGTAAAACGCTTTATTGATTTCTTCCAAAGTTACCTTCGAATTTAATTGCGCAGTGATTTCAATCAGCGACCCATCCTCAACAGGTACGCGGGTGGCCAAACCGTCAAATTTCTCTTTCAGATAAGGCATTAATTCTATAACGATAGGAATGGCAGTAGAAGTGGTGGGAATAATATTGGTTAATGCCGTACGCGATCGCCTTAGATCTTTGTGTGGCGCATCTATCAATCGTTGATTATTGGTAGCCGGGTGCACAGTATTCATAAACGCCTGAACAACTCCGAAATTTTCATGTAAAACTTTTAGCATGGGTGCCACGCTATTTGCAGTGCATGAGGCATTCGAAATGATGTTGTCCTTTTCTGTCAAACTATTCTCATTGATGCCAATAATAATTGTTTTATCGAGTGGGTCTTGGGGTGGACAAGTGAGTATTACTTTTTTTGCTCCCGATTCCAGATGACCAGCTAATATCTCCCGGGTTAGAAACATACCTGAAGATTCTATTACGATGTCAGCCCCATGCATGGTCCTGGGGATATTCGCCGGAAGATTTTCATGATAGATATTAATTGACTTCCCGTTAACCAGCAGATTTTCGCCTTTTACTTCAACACTACCATTGAAAGCTCCATGTGCAGAATCGTATTTGAGCAAGTGGGCCAATGTCTTGATATCGGCTGTATCATTTATCCCGACCACTTCAAAAGCAGGGTCTTCCTGCATCAGACGAAATACAAGTTTGCCTATCCTACCAAAGCCGTTGATACCAATATGTATTGACATAGGGAAAAACTGATGAAACAGAAAATAGATACTATTAGTGGGAAATGTTTTCTACGGCGCTACGATCGTGCTTGTGTTTAAAGAAAATAGCAAAAAGAACCGCAACCACCAGTGCATAAACTGCAAAAGTGAGCCATATCTGTTGCCAGTCTTTGGCTGAATCATGGGTAAAATATTTGTCGATGATAAAACCACTGATTTTACTTCCTAAAAAAGCACCAATACCATTGGTCATCATCATAAACAATCCTTGTGCACTTGCTCTGATTTTTGGGTCCGTTGTGGTTTCAACAAATAAAGAACCCGAAATATTGAAGAAATCGAAAGCCATACCGTAAACGATACAAGAAAGAATAATCATCCATAAAAATTCAGGTGATGGATTTCCGTATGCAAACAATCCAAACCTCAATACCCATGCAAACATACTCATTAGCATCACTTTTTTGATACCAAAACGTTTCAGGAAAAACGGAATAGTAAGAATGAACAAAGTTTCGGATATTTGTGATATTGACATTATAATCGTGGAATACTTCACTACAAAAGATTCCGGACCAAAAAGAGGATTGTTTTTAAAATCATCCAGAAATGTATCGCCGTACATATTTGTTAACTGTAAAGCTGCCCCCAGAAACATTGCAAAAATAAAGAACAAAGCCATTTTGTATTTGGCAAAAAGTTTAAAGGCACTTAAACCAAACATTTCAAAAAATGAAGCATCTTTTGAAATAGATTTCTGGGGGGGGCACTTCGGTAATGTAAATGAATAAATGCCAAGGGCAATAGCTGCAACAGCAGCTATAATAAACTGATAGGAATTTGCCTTGCTACCCGACAGGTTCGTTATCCACATAGCAGCAATAAAGCCAATTGTTCCCCAAACCCGGATGGGTGGAAAAACTTTTATCACATCATAATCATTCTTTTTGAGAATGGTGTAAGCAATAGAGTTTGAAAGAGATATTGTTGGCATGTAGAAAATCATGGCCAGAAAAATAATATAATACAGGGTGTTGGGGTCGGTAACGAAAGGTACATAAAATAATACCAGTCCATAAAGAATGTGGAGAATCCCATACAGTTTTTCGGCATTCAGCCACTTGTCAGCGATTATCCCTGTTAAAGCAGGCATAAACAGAGAGGAAAGCGCAAGCGTAGAGAAGATAGCGCCAAACTGCCCACCAGTTCCCATATTGTTTGAGAAAAAATATGTAGCAATGGTGATAAGCCATGCACCCCAGACAAAGAACTGGAAAAAACTCATTAATGTTAAGCGAAACTTTATGTTCATAATTAAATGAAATTAGTAATAAAAATTTTAAGAGTGATTTCTTTTTTTGATTTCATCGCGAATCTTGGAAGCTTTTTCGTAATCTTCATTTTCAATGGCCTCCTTCAACAAATCCTCCAATTCGTCCAAGGGATAAAACTCGTACTCGCTATTTACAGAATCCTCTGTTTCATCCACTTTTCTTAAGGTTGGATCTTTCTTTGTTTTGTCACCAGTAACATTGAATTCTATCTCATTGGCGGTTTTTAGCACCAGTTCATTGGTAAATATCGGACAATCGAATCTAAGAGCCATTGCGATAGCATCAGAGGTCCGCGAATCAATATCTATCAATTTATGATCATCTGAGCAGATAAGTTTGGCGTAAAAA
>CAZNRQ010000480.1:0-3148 GCA_964574845.1 uncultured Bacteroidales bacterium | reverse complement strand
TATTTATGTAGTACCGATTGTGGCCATTTGCGTCTTTTTCCGAAATGATATCTTTCCATTCAAGTTTTTCGATATCCGAAATTCTAAGCCCAGTGAAACATGAAAATAGAAATGCTAATCTCAGATGGGGATGAGAAGGGAAAGGAGTGCCAACCAGTGTCTTTACTTCTGAAGCATCAAGAGTCGTCCGTTTTACCTCCAACTCCTTAGGCATATCAAATTTATCAAAGGGGTTAATTGTAATGATATCCTGCCTGTAAGCATCATTTAACCGGGCGCGTAGAATTTTTAAGTAATTTTTCACAGTATTGTGAGATATCCTGGTTGAAAGGTATGCCTGAAACCGGATGAGCCAATCTGGGTTAATGTCAATGAATCTCACATCTGCCCCTTCGGTGAAATTGTTCATGTGAAACAGAAGACTGTTTGCATGGAAATCCCCTGTTTTACGTTGGTGGTTTTTAATATAGCCAATTATTGATTGTGAAGTCATTCTTTGCTTTGTCTTCAGGCCCTTGATCTGCCCGGCAAGTTCCATCTCCCTCTTTTTGCGAATATCCTCCGCTATATCTATCGTATTGCGATCCTCAAGCAGAATGTTTTTTATTTTGCTGTAATCTTTGCTTACATACAATTTCAGGAACTCGTACTGCCGTTTCCGATTTCCCTGCTCGTCAGTAGAGAAGATATCAAGGTAAACGCTGCATTTACCAGTTTTCAATTGCTTGTATCGAAGATGTATCATGATTAATGTTTAAGTTAATTGAGTATTGTCATTTGCTTTTCTTTTGGGATTTTTTCAAAATTGACTGATTTTTCGGCTTATTGCTAGTACTAAAGAAACTTGGAAATTTTGTCACTTCTTTTTGCTTTTTCTCATCAATTATCTTTGCATAGATTTGTGTGGCATCAATTCGGGTATGGCCCAGTAGCTTACTCACGGTGTAGATGTCAATACCGCTTGTCAAGCAAAGCGTGGCAAATGTGTGTCTTGCTGCATGGAAATGAAGGTTTTTTTCCACTTTTGCAGCTTTTGCCCACTTTTTAAGCCAGTAGTTAATCACATTCTTTTCTGGTAAAGCATCAAATACAAGTTCACCCTTTCGATAATTTTTTACTTCATTAAGTATTTTCACCGCTTGCTCACTGAGCGGAGCTTTTAAAAGTTGTCCTGAAGTCCTTGTGGTTTTTATCGGACGAATTTGTAAGCTGTGGTATGGATTACCATCTTTGTCTGTTTCGATAATAATGTGACTTTTTCTTAGAGTCTGTATATCTGATAGCCGTAACCCAGTGAAGCAGGAAAATAAAAAAGCCTGTAGCACCTGTGGCTCAGCATTTATTACGGTATCCTTCATCATCTGGATTTCTTTAAGTTCAAGAAACGTGCGTTCCACATCATGCTTGGCAGGAATTTTAAAACGGATAAATGGGTTAACAGCAATGATCTCATGCCTAACTCCCCGATTTAAATTTGTTTTGAGGATTTCAAGATATAATATCATTGTATTATGCGAGGTCACTTTTTCAAAGTATCTGGCCAAATCTTGAATAAATTGAACTGTTACATCGGAGAATAGGATGTCTTTACCTTTGGAGAATCGCTGTAGGTGCTGAGCTAAAATACGATCATTTTTTCTATCTGTTCGTTGTGCTTCTTTTGAGATAAATTCAATAAGAGATGCATTAACCCGCTTGGGACTTGCATTCAGACCTTTGACAGTGCCATAAAGCTCCAGTTCTCTTTTAGACCGGATGCTTTGTGCAAGCTCCATTAAGGGTTTATCCTCGGCAACAATGCGCTTTGAGTGGCCGTAATCTTTTGATACGTGGATTTTAAGAAATTCGTATTCACGATTAGATTTTCCATTTTCACCTCTGACGGAGTAGTCTAGATAAATACTGAATTTTCCATTCAGCATTTTTTTAAATCGAAGATGTATCATGGGTATTGCTATTTTGAAGTTTTGTAAATTTCATAATGATCCGGTCACTTTTAGTGTTCAATAACTGTTTAACGGATTTCTTATCCGCACCCTTATTCAATTGAATTATCGCAAAAGTGTTTCTGGCCATGCTAAAGCATAGATTTTTCTTAAGTCCGGCCAAGGCACTCCAAAGCCGGAGGTGAATATTGCAGTTAGACTTATTGGGCAATGATTTAAATACATTGCCTGATTGACAAGTAAGATTTATTGCTTTTCTATTAATATTTGATTCGTCCCTGTATTTGCCCTTTGATGTTCTAATACCTTCAGATGAGGCAACAATGCTAAGAATTGAGATTGCTTTATTTGATAGAATATTGCAGTAGGTTGCATGGTTCGAGAAACCATTGACGCTAATCGTCCAGGTTTTCTTTTTGCTCGGATCACTTTTTTTGATCTGTTCCCATTTTAAGTTTAAGATTTGATCCCAGGTCAGCCCAGTATATAGCGACAGCAAAAACGCTAACCTTATCTGTGGATTAAATTCGGTTGCCGTGTTTGTAATATCCAGTATTTCCTCCGGCGTTAGATATTTCGGGATACTTTCATGGTGACGAAAACGAAACTCCATTAAGGGATTCTGCTTAATCAAGTTTGATTTCATAGCATCATTTAGGAGGCATTTCATCGTATACACCAATGAATTTACTGTGTTTTTTGCCAATCCCGACTCAAGGTATTTTTCAAATCCTTCAATCCACTGCCTAGTTAAAATACTAAAAGGAATATCATTTTTGGCAGTGTATAATCGAATGTGTTTAATCAATGATTGTTCAGTGGAACGCAATTTCATTTCACTTGAAGTCCTTTCAACAATGAACTCGATAAAATGCCTTTTTTTATTTTTTAGGGACTTTTTGCATATCGATGTATTTCCATCAGAAAATTCCTTTGCAGCTTGCCGGGCTAGATTAATCGCGTCAATATCTTCCTTAACGATAAATCGATTTGTTGAATAGTCTTTCGATGATCGAAGATTTAGAAATTTTCTTTGTCGCTGCCCCTGATTATAAATATCGAGATATAGGCTGTATTGACCATTAAGTAATGCTTTATAACGAATAGTAATCATAATAAATAAGATGTTATTTGTCACTCCGAAGTAACAATTGAGTAACACAAAGTAACATAATATTACTTATGTTAGCAAATTTATGTTT
>CAZNRQ010000479.1:0-3149 GCA_964574845.1 uncultured Bacteroidales bacterium | reverse complement strand
CGTGTATCCTGTCGTCTGTCTTTTTTAAGGTGCTGAGAGAACCTGCGTCTTTATAACGTATTTTGGTTACAATATTCTTCATTTCGCTGAAGTTGGCATACTTCATCAGATTAAGAGAATCAGCAAACAATTCTTTATTCATCAGGTCGCTGCGCTCGCCTAATACCACTGAATTATCAGCAGGATTGATCTTGTTTACGTACAAAGGATGCCCCACAGCAACTTCCAAACCTTTGCGCTGACCAATGGTATAGAAAGGATATCCGTGGTGTTTTCCCAACACTTTACCATCCGTAGAAAGAAAGTTGCCCCCCTCTACCTTTTTATCCAATCCTTCCACACGATGTTTCAGGAAACTGCGGTAATCATTGTCGGGAATAAAGCATATCTCGTAGCTTTCGCTTTTATTGGCCAATCGCGGAATGCCATACTCAATGGCCATATCCTTAATTTCAGTCTTCAAATAAGATCCCAAAGGAAAGATGGTGCGCCTCAGGTGCTCCTGCGACAAGCCCCACAACACATAGGTCTGATCCTTGGTTTCGTCCACACCTTTTCGTAGGTAATAGCGATTGTTCTCGTGCATCAGAATAGAATAATGCCCGGTAGCAATGAATTCGCAATCCAATTGGTCGGCTTTTTTAAGCAGATCGTCCCATTTCACCAGCTTATTGCAAAGCACACAAGGGTTAGGCGTATGACCTGCCATATACTCGTCAATGAAATTGCTGATGATCTTATCTTCAAATTCCTGACGCAGGTCGAGGACATAATGCGGGAAGCCATATTTTACGGCAACCGAACGGGCATCGTTAATAGAATCGAGGCTGCAGCAGCCTGTTTCCTTGGCAGTGCCTCCCGATGCCGCATAGTCCCAGGTCTTCATGGTGATGCCCACCAGTTCGTAGCCCTGATCGCGAAGCAATATGGCAGCCACAGAGCTGTCTACTCCCCCGCTCATGGCCATTAATACCCTGCCTTTTGACATTATTTATCGTATTTGATGAGATCGGCCCACGACATGAAACCTTCCATAACAGAAGCATCAACCGAAACCAGCTTGCCCGGATCGGGATTTAAGGTCAACACGGGGTTATCCTTATTAAAGGTTTTGCGATTTTTGATGGCCCATATGGCTACTTCGAAAGTAGAGTTTACCCGAAAATAGTTGATCTGCCCCAACAATCTGTCAACCGTATCAATAGCTACGGTAGCTGTTATATCCTCACCGGTTATCAGTTTTATATGTGTCTCCTTTCCTATAGCTTCACACCAGGCAATACTTTTGGCATTAATGTATTTATTGCCGCCCTTGGTAGGAACAATCACTTCTTCTTTCATCAAATAACTGTCCTTATAGGTGAGTTTTCTTTCTCCGGCACCCAAATCGTTGAAGAACATCCATTCGCCCTGTTTCAGATCATCGACATACTTCCCTGTCAGGAAGACCTTCCCAGTAAGACCATAACATTGTACTACTCCGTTAAGTTTATCGTTGACATAAGTGCCTTTGGTTTTCAACACACTGTCCTGATAAAACTCCATCCATTCACCGTTTTTGTGATCATTCTTATAGTTCTCTATGCGGTTGATCCTGCCATCTTCATAATAATACTTCCACACTCCCGTCTTCACTCCCTTAACATAATTCTCTTCAGATATCTTCATACCGTTGATACCATAATACACCCAGGTACCGTCCTTCTTCTTATCTACATAAGTACCTTCCCCATTCTTCGCTCCGCCAGGATGATACATTATCGTTTTTGCCACCTTGCCGTTATCGGAATAAGTGGTTTGCGCCTTCACCTTGCCATTGAAGAAATAATACTTGAACTCACCTACCGGGATGTCGTCTTTAAACTGACCTTCGTATTTCAGGGTATCCTTGGAATACTTCTTCCAATAGCCCTGTTTACGTCCCAGCGAATCGGTAACATTGGTCTTTCCCACCGGCTGTGCCATCAGCAAGAGGGGAAATACAGCCATAACAAAACAAATGACAGCTAGTTTAAGATGGGTTGCTTTCATAAATAAAGTCTGAAAATTCTTTTAATGAGGTGAAAACGTAATCTATCAAAGGATTATTGTCTGATTGAGTATCTTTTTCTTTTTGAATAAACACAGTTGTCAGGTCCAACTTCTTCCCGAATTCCATATCGGTGATGGAATCGCCTACCATGAGGGTCCTGCTAAAGTCAATTTCGGGAAACTTATCCTTTGCTTGCAGGCCCATGCCAATGGCCGGTTTACGATCGCGGCTACCGCTGCCATCGAGGTCGGGACAGAAAAACACATCGTGAATGTTGCCTCCTGAAGCGGCAATCTCCGAACACATATAATCGTGTACTTTGTTGACATCGTCCGCGGTCATAATTCCTTTTCCTACTCCCTGTTGGTTGGTTATTACAATTACAAGGCCAAAAACATTTTGCAAACGTGCTATGGATTCTTTTACTCCGGGCAGGACCTCAAATTCTGAAATATTCCTGACATAATCGCCGGGTAGCTTCTTATTGATCACTCCATCTCTGTCGAGAAATAATGTCCAGCTTTTGTCAACCTTCAATGGGGAATGTTTCATCTGTTTAATAAGCTGAGCTTAACGGGCGAAAAGAGTATCCTCAATCAACTGGCAGAAGATGTGTCCTATCATGATATGCGACTCCTGAATGCGAGGCGTATCGTCCGAAGGTATGCGGAGGATGTGGTCGCAAAGGTCTTTCATTTTGCCACCCTTGCTACCTGTAAATCCTACCACCACCATTCCCAATTCCTTTGCGGATTGAACGGCGTTGATGATATTCTGCGAATTTCCTGAAGTGGAAATGGCTATGAGCATATCGCCACTGCGGCCCTTGGCTTTCACCAATCGTGAATAGACCGCATCGAAGGAATAGTCGTTGGCCACAGCTGTCAGATAGGAAGTGTTCACGCTCAGTGCTTCGGCATCCAGGGGCTCGCGATCGAAAGCGAAACGACCCGAAAGTTCGGCAGCTATATGCTGGGCGTCGGCGGCACTGCCTCCGTTGCCACAAAGCAGTATGCGTCCTTTGTTCTTCAATATTTCAGCTGCCTGCAATGATACCTGTTCTATCAGTGACAATAAGGCTTTATCTTCCAGTATTGCCTGTTTTACTTCTATGGAC
>CAZNRQ010000478.1:0-3164 GCA_964574845.1 uncultured Bacteroidales bacterium | reverse complement strand
TCTTTGTTCTATAAGCGGCGTTTTCTCTGATGTTAAAGTAGTAAAATGGGTAATTATAGATATGATATACGCCTTTGCCTAAAAATGCATTGCCTGGGGCAAGTTGATCCACATCGGCCGTGCTGCATATTAAAACGCCTTTCTCCTTATCGACACGGGCATCGGCATATTTCCCAGCAGGAACAAGATTTTTATCCTTGTCAAAAAGCATGGAACCTAAGTTTTGTTCTGCGGTAGCCAGTGTTTCGTCAGTTGTCCATGTTATTGGGTTTATTACTTTCGCCCCAGGCACGGCTAAGGGATTAGGGCCTTCCGCATCAGGCGACTGGGTGTTATATGAAATGATAACCCCTGTGTCATCTGGTCCTTTCGCAAATTTCAAATGGGGATTTTGTGCTAGATACTCGTCCGTAATGGGATATCCGATTATGTACGCTGCAATCATTTTTTTATAAACCTGGGGATGCTCTTTCAGATATCCGGATAGTAAATTGGCCAGAATATTTGATCCTTGTGAATGCCCTGCCAAAATAAATGGTCGTCCATTATTATAGTGTTTTATATAATAGTCAAATGCCGCTGTTATATCTGAAGTCGGTATGGTCGCAACAAGTTTTTCCCGATCGACTGGAGATAAGCCCAGTTGTTCGTAATAAGGGGCATAAATATTCCCAACGGTTTGAAATGCTGAAGCTTGAGAATCAAATACAAATTTAGCGCCCTCTATCATAACTGGGTCGTTGATTTTACAAAAGCGAGGTTCATCTGAAGTGAGCTTTAACCACGTAGTCGGGCATACATAAAATATATCAACAGGTTTATCAATCGTAGCTGGTAATGCAAGCCAATTCGATGTATTTGAATAATCGACAACCTGCTTTTGCACATTGGAATTTTCAGTATTATTTTGTGCTGACTGATTAATTCCGCATGCTGATATAATAAGGCCGATGAACATAACAACAAAAAGAAGGAAGAACTTCTTTTTGTGTTTCTTGTTTTCTGACATTCTTATTACTCCCCTCTCAATTTTTCATTGCAAGGCTTTAAATAAATTTCAATTCGCTCTTTGCCATAACCCACATTATTTCTTTTTAAGTAAATCCCACCGATTTCTCCTGTGCTTCTTAGATGAGTGCCGCCGCAGGGAACTTTGGCTAATCCATCTATCACCCAGTATCTTGTCTCTTCATCTGCATCTTCAAAACAACTGTGTATTTCCAAATTTGAAGAGATGAGTTTCTCAATTTTCTTTAAAAGATCTGGAAATATTTCTGATATATTTCCTTCCCAGAAGAAATCCACACGAGCCTTATCTTCGGTAATATTCGCTCCTATTTTTTCTGGGTGGCCATAATTTTGGTAAACCAACTCAAGAATCAGCTCTGCAGCAAAATGAAGTCGCATTAGTTTGTATCTTTTCGGCCAGTCAATGCTCAATATCACATTCTGCCCCACGCTCAATCCATGGTTTTGTTCAATAGTATAGATAATCTCTTTCCCATCTTTTTTCGACTCGATGACCTGATGTCCTTCTATCATTCCCGAATCAGATTGTTGACCTCCTGAAAAGGCATAAATGATAGTTTGATCCAGGGTAACAACATTATTGTCAACGCATGTTATTATGGCATCTGTTTCAGTTAAATACGGTTTCTCCCAAAATATTTTCTTTACAGCCATTGCCCTACCTCTTTACCTGCGATTTTTTCTTATGACACCAAATAGTATTTGATTATTTCACTATCGGAGATTTCATTATAAGCAATTTGTATTTCGCCCTGCTTCGAAAAGGAAGTGTATTCACCTACCGCTTCTCTCCAATAGTCTAATACATATATAAGTAAGCCATTTCGACGGTTGCTTCTTCTGGCCAAAATCCCACTCACTACATTTTAGATAAACGGATTCAGGTATGAACTGTTTTCTTGCGTTAGCTTTATTTCCAATGATATCAAGCATTTCATGAAAACGCTGATCTTTCCTCGCTGACTCAAAATAACTTAAGCATTCTGCCACACTCACGATATCATACCATATGGCTGGTGCTTTTAGCTTCCTAAAATCTGTTCCCATGAAAAACATATAGGGATGTTGGTATTGACTTCTTTCCCATAAACCCAACAAAATATTTATCATTGCATTTGCCAATTCCGACTTTTGATATTCAGGGATTATGCTTAGAAGCTTTAGGATTATTAAGGTTGCGTATGGGCAGCAATCATCCTTTCTTCCTGGCCCTCTAAATTTACCAAGCTCATTAGATACAGCGCAGGGGAATCCATTCACTCTATATAATCCCAGAATGTGTTCGGCACCTTCCTTGACATGATGCTCATAATCAATCCCTGACTTTATTAAAGCGTACAGCATTAACGGTGCATCGCATAATGCCCATGCAAGTGTGTCCTCTCCTGAGCCGCCAAAATGCTTTGGCACATTGGTCATGCTCTTTGGGATCCCATTTTCGTCTTTATTTTGTAATATCTGCTGTATTGCCATATCTATTTGGGGGACATCAGTATCTAGTCCCAGCTCTAATAAAAACAGCAATTTATGTATTGGTAAATTTGAATTTTTATGATTAGTAACAAGTGTTGCATTAAAATCTGCTATATCGCTCAAATATTCTTGAATCCGAACATCCTTTAGAACAGAGGATTTTAAATCGCTCAACTCATGTGTATTCTGCCTCAGAATATTTTTTCTCACAGCATATTGAACATATGGTTCGCCTTCCAGCAACCAATTGATTATATCCATAGATTGCCTCCGCAAATTAACCTAATCAATTAATACAAATAATTTATCCTTATAATCCTTAACAAAATACCTTTTGTTTTTTTGAATGATGGTATGACCTTCCATCTCCAAATGAAACTTTTGTTCGTCAATACCTTCAGGATATTTCTCATTCAACTCGCCATCTTTTTTCAGAGTTCTCCAGTAGGGTGTCTGATCAAAGCTACGCTCTACTGAAGCCTTTGCTACAATGTTTATGAATATTCCTGCCGTCAGTGGGCAAGTACAATCAGCCCCATGCTTTTTAGCCAGATAACTTCTTATGTAGTCTGATGTAATGACTTTTCCCGTTGGAACCTTTTTCATGATTTCATCATAGGCAATCGGAGGAGCAATAAGCAACCTTGTCCCCCCATATCTGG
>CAZNRQ010000477.1:0-3170 GCA_964574845.1 uncultured Bacteroidales bacterium | reverse complement strand
TTTTTACATTTTAGATTTTACATTTTAGAATTTAAAAAATAAGAAGATGAAGAAAGCAGATGAAATAATAAGAATACTCGGGTTGATACCTCATCCCGAAGGAGGTTATTTTAAAGAAACCTATCGCAGCACCGACGAAATAGAACAAGACGACCTGAGCGAGGGTTTTAATGGCCGCCGCAATTTCTCTACCTGTATCTATTTTCTGCTTACTTCCGATTCTTTTTCGGCCCTGCACCGCATCAAACAGGACGAGATATGGCATTACTACGATGGCTCGTCCCTCAAACTGCACATGATAAGCCCTGCGGGCGAATATTCCTGTGCCATCATCGGCCGCGACCTCAATGCAGGTCAGGTGCCGCAGTATGTGGTGGAAGCCGGCACATGGTTTGGTGCTACGGTTGTTAACGAGGATGATTACACGCTGCTGGGATGCACCGTTTCGCCCGGTTTCGATTTCAGGGATTTCCAATTGGCCAAAAGGGAAGAAATGTTGCAGGATTTCCCGCAGCATACTGACATTATTACCCGCCTGACGGGGATATAAAGTCACACTATTCAGACTTTCTACATCCAATTCAGCCATTGAAATAGCTGCTCGGAAGTAAATAATTACAGGATATTTGCCTGTCTACCCAATCTTAGGGGCTCAACTATCGTTTTAGGGATGATAACAGCCAAAAAAACTTTGTTTATGAAAACTACACTTACTTTTGCCCTGACGCTATGGTTCTGTACTTCCTCCTACCTATCTTTTTCGCAAAACATTAAGGAATCTCTTCCCGAAAGTTCGGGGTACTTGAACACTGAAAACAATGCGGTGAATCCCTGCATTTCAAAAGCAGAATATCAGATGCTGGATAAAGACTGTGCTGCCAACATTAAGCGTTTGGGTCTGGATAAAAAAGAGAAAAGCACCCTGACCACACTTTTCAACTGGCCCCTCAGGGCAGCCACGGGATTTAACGATTGCAGTTTTTACATCGTGACGGCCTATGTGGACGAAAACCTGGCGGCGGGAGCCATAGGCGATTATTTTTGCGGTACCAACACTTACGATACCCATCAGGGTACGGATATTTGTACCTGGCCCTTTCCCTTCTATAAGATGGACCACAGCCAGGTAGAAGTGATAGCTGCCGCCCCGGGAACCATTATAAGCAAAAGCGACGGCAATTTCGACAGATATTGTTCCTCTAATACGAATACAGCCAACTACGTCATTATTCAGCATGCCGATGGAAGTTGTGCTTTATACTGGCACATGAAATCGGGTGCAGTTACTACCAAAGCCGTGGGACAAACGGTAGTAACGGGTGAATATTTGGGTGTAGTGGGCAGCTCGGGCAGTTCGTCGGGGCCACATCTTCATTTCGAAGTATGGTCGGGTACCACCAGTGCTACCTACAAAGATCCTTTCTCAGGAACCTGCAATGTTTTAAATGCCAATTCGTGGTGGGCCGCTCAAAAACCTCATACAGAACCCGCCATTCTGAAAGCTTCGGTTCATACAACAGACATTAAAATCCCCGGTTGCGACACCACCGAAACCCCCAATGAAAGCAGTACCTATACCATTCCGTTCCAGGGTCCGGGATTGTCGCCGGGATATGCAAAATTCTATGTTTTCATCAGGAACGAAGTCAGCGGAACTGTGGTCAACTGCAGCATACTTAATCCGGGCGGAAGCATTTTTAACAGTTGGAACTACAACGTGAACGGCAACTACAACGGAGCTTATTTCGGATTCTCGAAACTGCTGCCCACTACTGCTGGTGTTTACACTTTTCAGGCCGTTTATAATGGCATCACCTGTGCTCAAACCTTTACCATATTGACTGCCACAGGAACAAACCCAACTTTGGATGCATCCCAATTTAAGATTTACCCCAATCCTGCCAATGATATAATAAATGTCGCAGGTGAGGGAATTAAGGCGGGGGATTATACTTTCCGATGTAAAAATGTTTTAGGCCAGACCATGTTTGAAGAAAAAGCTACTTTTACTTCCGAATCATTTCAGAAAACATTTTCTGTTTCAGCATTTGCCAGGGGTATTTACTTCCTGACTATTGAAAACAAAAATGGAAGTATGACCGAGAAGATTGTCAAAGAAAACTAAAACACCCCTGCTTTGCTTACAAAACATAAAGTTCTCTTTCTATTCTTAAGATGTGTTGTTTTGTTTGCTCCTTTAACGGCCATTCCTACGCATGCGTTGGGGCAATCGTATTCCAAACTTGTTTTCGATGGCAAACAAAGCGAAACCTTCGGTTCATACAACCTGATCACAGCTCACCATGTATTATACGGCTTCGAAGACCGCTACCTGCCCGATACTTTGCTTCGAAGGAATACTTTTCTGAAGCGCAGTGTAAACTTTAGCTATCGATTGGTGAAACTGTTTTTTCTGGATGCCCAAATAGACGGTCTGATAGCGCTGACGCAACATGAGGTATTCGGGCACGGGGCCCGCTTCCGTGAATACGGATTCAAAAAAAACTCTTTTAACCTCAACCTCTACCCTCCCTTTGGTGACGGAAGCGGCTTTGCACAGAGAGGCACCCTGCAGGCAGGATTGAAATGGCCCACCTATCAGGAAAACATTGCTGTGAACACTTCGGGCGTTCAGGCCGAGATGTTGCTGGCCAACGACCTGACAGCCGAAATGCTCCTAAACGACACCTTGCACTACAGGCAAGGCTTGCTTTACCTGATATCGCAAAACAACGAAATGCTTTATCTATGGATGACCCGGCTGCAATCGCCATCGAAAATAAAACCGGGTAATGATATGGCCAACTATATTTCGGGCGTAAATTATTTTTATGGACGAGGCATAAACAATCTCTACGATATAAAGGCTCTTTCGGAACAAAGCCTGATCTCGACAGCTAACCCTATGCAGGCCTATGCTATTTACTCCATTGTGTATTCCTATCTGATAAAAGGACAAAAGGGAATGTACCGCATCCCTATGATACCATTAGGGAAAAAGCTCAGGTATCTGCCTGCTTTCAACTTTTCGCTGACGCCTTTTGGCAGCCAGTTTCATTTCGTGAACTACTTCCGATATAAAAAGATGCTGCTGAGTTGCGACATCCATGTGGGCGACAATCGTTACAAAGATTTTTACGGCATCACAGCCAAAGGCTACAACCTGATAG
>CAZNRQ010000476.1:0-3175 GCA_964574845.1 uncultured Bacteroidales bacterium | reverse complement strand
ATATATAGTAGCAGTTTTTTCATGTATAGGATTAGTCTCTATACATGAAAAAACTGCTACTATATATTACGCTACTTTTATATATGGCGATTTGTAAGGCGCAGGTTAATCCTAATCCTCTTGCAGATACTTTGAATTCGAGGCTAAACCAGATCGAAAAGAATATTGATAAAGGGCTTCTGAATATGACTGAGACTGGTAATCCATTTAAAGCTCCTAAAGATTCAGCGGCCGCTTTTGATTCTCTTCACGGGAAGTTGATTATTGTAATTAAAAACCTTAAAAATACATCCGGCAATTTAAATGTCGCATTGTATAATAGTTATAAGGCCTTTGCCAACAAGAGTACTCCTTTTAAAGGGGCTTCAGTTGCTGTTACTGATTTTACTATGACTATTCGCTTTGATTCTGTTCCACCGGGTGTATATAGCATTGCAGCTTTTCACGACGAAGATAAAAATGGCGTACTTAAGACCAATCAGTTGGGTATTCCAGTAGAAGGCTATTGCTTTTCGAATAATATTGGTACATCTATGGGGCCACCTGATTATAACAAAATAAAATTCGTATATTCAGGTAAGAACAGAACCATCGCATTGTACATGACGTATTTCAAATTTCCCAAATAGAGGAGTTTAATAAAATAATCGTAATTGAAAAACTAAGAAGATTATGGAAGAAGGAAAAATAATTTCAGTGGATTTTAATGTAATGGAGCATTTCATGGTTGATGCTTTGGTTGCATCCGGTGTGCCTGTTGAAGATGCAAAGATATGTGCTGAAGTTTTAATAACCGCTGATAAATTTGGAATTGATTCACATGGCTTCAATCGCCTCAAGCCGATTTATATTGACCGTATTCGCGAAGGTATTTTAAATCCGGTTACGCATGTTGAAGTAATTAGGGAAAGCCCTACAACTGCTGTTGTGGACGGACATAACGGAATGGGACATGTTATTGCTAAGCATTCCATGCAAATGGCTATTGATAAAGCCAGAAAATATGGAATGGGCATGGTTGCCGTGCGCAATTCCACGCACTATGGTATTGCTGGATATTATGCGCTGATGGCTGCTAAGGAAAATATGATAGGTATTTCTGGTACTAATGCCCGTCCATCAATTGCTCCCACTTTTGGTGTCGAAAACATGCTTGGCACCAACCCTTTAACATTCGCTTTGCCAACTGATGAAGATTTTCCTTTCCTTTTAGATTGTGCTACTTCAGTAAGTCAGAGAGGAAAGATAGAACTATATGCCCGTCAAAAGAAAGATGTTCCCAAAGGATGGGTAATCGACGAAAACGGAGAATCGAAAACTGACTCGCAGGAAATTCTGCAAGACCTGATACATGAAAAAGCTGCTTTGGCGCCTTTAGGCGGAATTGGAGAAGAAACTGCTGGATACAAGGGTTATGGTTATGCTACTGTTGTCGAAATATTATCCGCCGCACTACAATCGGGTAGTTATATGAAAATGTTGTTGGGTCTGAAAGATGGAAGGAAAATACCCTATCCTTTGGGCCATTTCTTTATTGCCATTGATATCAATGCTTTTACTGAACCGGATGAATTTAAAAAGATTACGGGAGATATTTTGCGCGAATTACGGGCCTCAAAAAAGATGCCTGGTCATAATCGTATCTTTACAGCTGGTGAAAAAGAATATCTGGTGTGGTTGGAACGAAAAGACAAAGGAGTTCCATTGAGCGTTGCCCTGCAAAGTGAGATAAAAAATCTCTGTATCGAACTTGGTTTGCCTCAGATAATTTGATCTTGTCATAACTTATTTGTATTTCTACTGCCTCCTTTAATGATTAATTAGGTTACTTGCCTATTTATAATATTCTTTTCTGAATAGACCTTTTATGGTTATTACAATTTGCCATAATCAGGCCGTTTTGCTTATACAACCGAGAGTAATGACTTGTTTATGGGTGAAGTGTTTTGTCCTGATAAATTCAGGTTTATTATAACTTGATTCTCCTGTTAGCCAAAATGTACTTTTACCTGCATAAAACAAACATAAAAAAGGAGGTTATATTACGGGCATCTCTGAAAACTCTGAAAACATTTCATACCACTAAAACCACTACACTACACATTTTTATCTGACGCAACAACAGATAAATATATTACCCAAATTAGAAAATAAGTTTTTCAGAGATGCCCTAAATTAAAAACAAGAAGCTACTATATAAAGGTTGAAAAAATGAGGGGCGGCTATTGTTGAAAGTTATATTGAACTTTTATATTTGATTCCCCGGCCTTTAGAGTATTTTTTTTATGGTCAAAAGAGAGAGAGTGTGTAAGGAAATTAATAGGATGCGATATGGAGAAGATTGACAACAATTTTAGAAGTTTTTTCAACAATATCGATGATTTTTTGTTTGTTCTTGATATGAAAGGCAATATCATCGAAACTAATGAGGCCGTAACCAATATTCTTGGCTATACGAAGGAGGATCTGAATGGGCAAAGTGTTTTGATAGTTCACCCGCCTGAGTTTCGAGAACAAGCCATGGAGACAGTCGGAAAAATGATTATTGGTGAGGTCGAGAAATGTCCTTTGCCCTTATTGTCAAAATCCGGTGTTTATATACCAGTTGAAACCAGAGTCTATCAGGGTGATTGGAATTCAGAGAAGGTTATTATAGGCGTAAGTAGGAATCTTTCGGAGCTTGCTTTATCGGAAGAAAAATTTTATGGTGTTTTTAATAACAGTAATGTTTTGATGGCACTATCTGAAATAGATAGCGGGGTGTATATACATGTTAACAGGCAATTTCTACAATTACTTGGATATACAGAGAAAGAGATTATTGGCATGAGTTCTTATGATCTGGATTTGTACTATGATTTTAATCAGAGACTTGTTTTTCTTGAAAGGATGAACCGAGGTGAAAATGTAGAGAATGAAGAAGTAATAGTAAAGACAAAGTCTGGGGATATGCTGATTTGTCTGTTCACAATTAAGAAAATTCAAATCCAAACACATTTCTATTGGCTAACATCTGCTGACAATATTACAAAACTCAAGGGAATTGAACTTAAACTTCGACATGGGTTAAGGCAGCAAACTCTTCTAGCTGATATTTCTAATAAACTAAATTTTATAGATAATTTTAAAGAAAATATCGGTGATGTTTTATTTCTGCTGGGGCAACATACTGATG
>CAZNRQ010000475.1:0-3179 GCA_964574845.1 uncultured Bacteroidales bacterium | reverse complement strand
ATTCGGACCGTATCCATAAAATATGTAAAGGCATTTTTACGGCTATCCCCGACGATATCGAGATCCAAAACCTAAAAGTGGAAGCCTCTTTGGACAGCAATACCTTTTCGTTGGACCTGCCCGAATTTACTATAGAGAAACAGGGATTCCTTTCGTCGGTGGGCATCAAAGACAACGGCAAACAAAGTTTCTGTTTTCTGCAGGGCGAGATAGATAAAGACAAAAACCTGCTCAACTTTAAGATCTATGCCGACTCGGGCGAAAAAGTGCAACTGCCTTATCTGAATGCACGGTTCGGTTTGCATGTGGCTTTCGACACCTTGCGAGTAGGTTTTTCGGCCGAAGGCAGCCCTTCACTGTTTAGCGTGAACGGAAATGCCATGGTGGCCGGTTTGCTGGTTAATCATAAGAAAATTGCGGAGACCGATGTGGTTTTCCAAAAGCTGGGTCTGAAGTTCCGCGTTAATGCCACCGACGATTATCTGGAGCTCGACAGCACTTCGACTTTGGTTTATAACCGTTTCGAACTGAATCCCTATATACGGTTCAGCCAGAAACCCCGATTGAAGGCTCATCTGAAGATAGAAAACGAATTTGTGGCTCAGGACCTTTTCGAATCCCTGCCCACAGGCATGTTCCATAATTTTGAAGGCATGAAAACTCAGGGGAAGCTGAAACTGTATGTGAATTTCGATCTGGATATGCAGCAGCCCGATTCACTGAAATTTGATGCCACCCTCAGTGGAAAGGATTTTTCTGTGATCCGTTATGGAGTTACCGATTTCCGAAAGATAGCCGGCACTTTCAGCTATACGGCCTACGAGCATGGCATAGCGGCGCGCACCTTCGAAGTGGGGCCGGAGAATCCGTCATATACACCCCTCGAAGCCATTTCGCCTTATCTGAAAGATGCCGTGCTGATATCCGAAAACGGTGGCTATTATTATAGTTCGGGATTTAATGTGGATGCTTTCAGGCAATCCATTATAGATAATATCCATGCCGGACGCTTTGTGAGGGGCGGAAGCACCATTGATATGCAACTGGTGAAAAATGTGTTTTTGAGCCGCAACAAGAACATCACCCGCAAGGCCGAAGAAATATTGATAGCCTGGCTGATCAACAACAACAATTTGTGCACAAAGGAAAAAATGTACGAAGATTACCTCAACCTGATAGAATGGGGACCGGGCATTTACGGCATTTCGGAGGCTTCGCATTATTATTTTAGTAAAAGGCCCGCACAGCTCACTATGGCGGAAAGCATTTATCTGGCCAGTATTATCCCCAAACCCCGTTGGTTTAAGTCTTCTTTCGACCCCAACGGCATGCTCTCGGCGCGAAACCAAATGTATTTTAGCCTGATTGCCGGAAAACTTATTGCCAAAGGCAGCGCCACCCCTGCCGACAGCAGCGATATGCTGCGCAAGGTAATACTGAAAGGCCCCGCCAAACTCTTTATGGCAAAAGACACCATGCATTTTGTGATGGATTCGGTGATGATGGAAGAGAATTAAAAATTATAAGAAGCACACGGGGAAAGTATTTCCCCGCGAGCAAGTATATGAGGAAAACATCCGCCTCGGCGGACAAAGCAAGCCAGGATTTGTTTAAAAAAAAGACCTGCCACAAAGTAACAGGTCTTATGTTTTGATATTGGTTTATTCTTTTAAGAACTTCTTCCGGAACACTCCCTTTTCAGCCTTCATCTCCGCAATATAAACCCCCTTAGCCAACGCATTGATGTCTACGACCGTTACCTGTTTCGTTATTGCCAGGGTTTGAATGGCCTTGCCCAGCAAATCGTAAATTGTTAATGTTGCATGTGTGGTGTTTTCTAGCAGTTGAAGGGTGAAAAAGTTGTTGGCTGGGTTGGGGAAAAGATGGATTTGATTATCCATTGCTCCATACTCTCCGACTCCTACCCCCGAAACCGTTACCGTAACCGTATCATATTTCACATTGCCGCAAATGGTTTGTTGCAACACATAAGTGGTGGTGGTATCGGGTTTCACCCACATACCCGCAATGGTATCAATGGGCTGGCCGTTTACAAACCAAATGCAATCATCATTTAAACCCACTTCCGGCGGCCTGCCAATAAAAATACTATCGCCGGGAGTATGAACTGTGGTGTCATTTCCTGCATGGGCATCTAAATCGGCATCAATCACGCTCACATCATCTATATAATAATAGGCATACCAACTTGATGGAGTACCAATTATTCCAACACCTGAATTTGAATCAGAGAAAAAATTACCAATAGTAATATATTCTTCATTCCCTGTTGCATCAAAGGAGCCTTCAATTTTCATCCAGTTTAATGTGTCATTTAAAGATTGCACATTATTGTAAACCTGCGGAGAAACTATTGCTAAACCATGAGGAGCAGGAGCAGAAATGCTACCATTATCAAAAAATGCCCCCAATGTTTTAATATAGGCATTCGATTGATTTGATAAACTCGCGTAAAAAGTAACACAATAGTTATGTCCGTTACTTAATTTGAAAGATAATTTTCTTTGAATATACTCTCTAAAATTATTTGGCCAAGTGCTATGCATGGCATCTAAACCAGCATATCCATTTCCAGAATGTGGGAATTGAAAAGTATTAAATAATGATTGAAGTGGTACACCGCAAACCGAAGGATTTGAGCAACAAACATTATATAAATCAGGATTACCACCACCACCATTTATTGGAGTATTCCATCCCACTGCCAAACCAATTTGATCAGTTCCAGCAGGGCATGAAATCAAAATCTCAAAGCTAGGATTATCAACAAGATTTATTTGTGAAAAAGCAGTATTGATATTGAAAATTAATATCAATACTGCAATAATGATTCTACTTAATAACCGTGATTTTGCCATTATAATTTTCAAATGAACCATCCTGGGATTTTATTGAAATAAAATATGTTCCACTTTCTAAATCAGGTGATATCCGATTTAGATTATTAATGGAAATCGAATTATTAAACACTATACCACCCATTAGATTGAAGATACAAATATAGGCATTTTTTCCAAGCAACTTACTATCTATTTGCATCCAAATATCCCCGCTCGCGGGGAATTGTATTCCCCGTGTTTCCGTCAATCCCATTATCAATAGTTTTCATTTTACTGTTATTAACCGTTGTGTTTCCACAATTATTTCTAATAAATAAT
>CAZNRQ010000474.1:0-3187 GCA_964574845.1 uncultured Bacteroidales bacterium | reverse complement strand
TTCTGCATAAGTTAAAGTTTCGTTATATGGAGTAATTTGCAAGAATTTAGACTTCTTTAACATTATAGTGGAATGCAAAACAGAAGTAATAACCGGCATCATAAACTCTATATCCTGATGAAACTCAGGTAATTTCTTCTCATATTGTATAATACCCTCACCATTAATACAATAATAATTTGTACCTAAAACATCTATTTGCGGCTTATCCAGAAGAAATGATATTTGCTTTTCTATCTTTTGGCTATCTATAAAGTCGTCTCCATCTATTCTTGCGATATAATCATATTGTGCTATCTGAAGTCCATAGTTCAATTTATGAGAAATATTTCCGCTTATCGTTATATGCTTTATTCTTTCATCTGAATATCTTTTAATAATTTCCGGTGTAGTATCATCAGAATCATCAAGTATAATCAGTTCAAAATCCTTGTAGGTCTGGTCAAGAACGCTTTCTATACATCCCTTAATGTATTTTTCTACGTTTTTAACCGGCATTAGAATTGAAATCCGCTCCTTAATCATAATATGGCAAATAATAATTATTTAAGATATTTTCCCAGGAAAGTAATTTTAAATCATTCAACAATTCATATCTCAATTTATCACTAAATACATCTTGTATAATTTGTATCAAGGCAGTTTTATCGTAATATTCAACGACAGATACTGTTACAAAATTTTTAATTATTTCACTCAATCCGGTCTGTTTTGTTAAAATTGGATATAGTCCACAGGAAACGGCTTCAAGGACAGAAATGTTAAAGGTATCATATTTGCTTGCGGCAACTATAATTTTTTTATCTCTAAGAAATACTATCATTTCTGCCGGGGTCATTCTATCAACAATTTCTATCCAATCTTTATAGTCGGGGTTAATACCCGGTTTTTTATCAGCAGAGTCTATTACAAATAATTTCATGCCATTATTGTTCTTCAAAAGTGAGTTAAAGAGAAAATCAAAACCTTTTTCCTTTTGATTAATGTCACCAATAAACACCAAATTGTTAGCACCTTTTTTTGAAGCTTTATTAAATTTAGATTCTAAGAAACAATTATCGATTCCATTTAAAGTTACTGACAATTTAGAATTATCTGGTAAATAATATAACGACATAATATTCTTTGAAAGTTCAGACAAATAGAATATTCTGTCAGAGGAATAAATCAAGACATTTTCAACAACAATATTTTTGATGATAGTAAATAAACCTTCTTTATTAAAAAACTTGTTTTCGTGCCTGATAATACCATTTAAAGTATAATATATTTTTGTTCGAATGAAAATTTTTATGAGATAAAGGAATACTACAAACCTACTAAAACACACAATATGAATATACTTGGGATTAATTTTGATAACTTCAAATAACATACGAAAGATTCCAAGTTTTAATACTTCGCTTCCATTAACTTCATATGTTTTTTCATATCCGAATAATTTTTTAAATAAATTGTAACTTTCCCCACCCTGAAAATATTGTATAAATAAGGTCTTATAAAGTCTTGAGTATTCTTCAAAAATCCGTTTGCATACTTTTTCTGGTCCGGTTAGGATATCACCACTATTATATACTCCAAAAAAAACCACTTTAATGTTATTTTTTCCGGACATACTCAACCAGCTTCTTTAAGTTTAATTTATAAACCAACCTGTTTCGTATTTTGTAATATCTTCCGTATCTGTTTTTCAAAAGATTATTTATATCTATAGGTTTACCTGACATTAACACAACACAGAACTTTCTGCCCAGATAATCATGAAAAGATTTAACAACCTTAAATCTAAAGTTTTTAAAATCAGAAGTCTGCCAAATACTTTTATGCTCTTCATACTTGTTCTCATTATTGCTAACCTGTTCCCATTGAGTACCCAAAGGAATATTTATAATGATGTAATCAGATTTAATTAATGAAATATTAACTATTTCTAAAGCGGTTTGTTTTTCAAAATGCTCAAGTACATCTCCGAATATTATGAGATTATATTTTTCCTTACAGTTTTTTATCCATTTATATCCCTCTTCCTTGTATATATTATCATAGAAATAAGAGTGATAAGATTTAATGTAATCAGGGAATACTTCGATACCGTCAATTTGCCTGTTCCATTTACCGGTATAATTACCTTCATCCCAAACTTCCAAAAACTCCCTGCACAGTATACCCCATCTTCCAAACCCAATGCCGAAATCTAGAATTTTTGTAGGATTAATTGCCCTTACCAGTTCTACAACGTAGGATATATTTTGCCAGTTTGATGTACCCAAATTAAATTTTATTTTTGAGCTTTAAGAAATACAAATCCCCTGAAAGAATTATAATTTCTGTTAATATAGTTATGTATGCCGCACCAATAATTCCATATTTTGGAATAACAATAATATTCGCAACAAGATTAAAGAAAAATCCAAATATTGTTACATACATATTCTCTTTGTATAAACCAACTCCATTCAGAATAACGCCCGTTAAATTGTTCAAAGACAAAGGAATAATGGCAAAGGAAAGAACCTGAAGTACGACAACCGAATTAATGAATTTATCTGTATACAACAAGACCAATATTTCTTTTGCAGAGAAAAACAATATTATAAAGATTATAATACTTATTACTATCAACAACTGTGAATATTTAATCAAAAAGACCTTTACCCCTTTTTTGCTGTCTGTAAACGATACAACTTTTGATAATCCTCCAATAAGCAAAAAATTAAATGCAACCGTGGAAGACTTCAATATACCATATGCAATACTGTAGAACGATAACTGTTCAAAATTAATAATTTTAGATATTATAAAAACATCTATCTTGTCATATAAAAAATTAAACAACATCGCAAACCAGACAGGAAAGGTCACTACAATCAGACCTGTAAAATCATTGAATTTCAGCCTTAACAAATGCTCTGATTTGAAACTCTGTCTGGAAGCAAATGCAATAAGTGACAGGAAAAACAAATTTCCAAGAAGAAAAATAGGAATAATAAATCCGTTGTTATATTTACCAATCCAGACCAAGACTATAAATGACATTGTAATAACACGCGAAAAGAAGAGCATCCAAAAAATGATTTTATACCTTTTCACCCCCTTTAGAAGTGACAGTAATAAATTTTCGTTCGACGAAATCGCTATAATACTTAATAAAATTAAAATGAGATGAACTTCAAAGTCGGGATACAGG
>CAZNRQ010000473.1:0-3188 GCA_964574845.1 uncultured Bacteroidales bacterium | reverse complement strand
GTAAAAATGCAGGGTGCTATTCAGAAATGGGTAGACCATTCCATCAGTGTCACAGTTAATGTTCCTCAGGAAACTACCCAGGAAATGGTTAGCAACATTTACAGGACCGCATGGGAATCGGGTTGCAAAGGAGTTACCATCTACAGAGATGGATCACGCGACGGAGTTTTGATCTCGGATACCAAGAAAAAGGATGAAACCAACGAGTTCAAAGAAACACGTGCCCCACAGCGTCCACCCAAATTGGAAGCAGACGTGGTTCGTTTCCAGAACGACCATGAGAAATGGTTGGCTGTGATTGGACATCTCAATGGCAAACCTTATGAGATATTTACAGGTAAGGCCGAAGATTTTTATTTGCCTCCTTATGTCCAAAAAGGGTTTGTTATTAAAAACAAAGATAATGAAGGTAATACCCGTTACGATTTTCAATTCGACAACAAACTGAATTGCAAGACCACTATTGAAGGTTTATCTCATTCATTCGACATCGAATTCTGGAACTATGCCAAACTGATCTCAGGAATTCTACGTCATGGTATGCCTTTGCCTTACGTAGTTGAATTGGTAATGAACCTGCGACTCGATCAGGAATCCATCAATGCATGGAAGAATGGTGTGGTCAGAGCATTGAAGAAATTCATCCCGGATGGAACAGTTTCTCACGATCATGAGTGCCCTCAATGTAATCAGGCAACACTGGTTTATAAAGAAGGCTGCCTGACCTGCGAAAACTGCGGACATTCTAAATGTTAACAGACCTTAGATAAAATAAAAAGGCCACATGAAATCATGTGGCCTTTTTTTATTGTCTGAATTTTATTACTCAACTTTTTCCTTTTCTTCAGGTCTTACATCATTATTATTGGTTTTCACTGGAGGAGTGTTGCTTTCCACCTTTACAAATTCTGATTTCAGATTATAAAAAATAGTTTGAATCACCTTTTTCTTTTTGGCTTCGATGACATAATAATCGCCATCGGTACGATACTGAATAGAAGCTTTCACTACCTTGAACCCAACATAACCCGTAGCCACATTATCTTTTATTTTCTGAGGTACATACTGATATGGCATTACCCAAACGGTCTTCTGCCATTCGGCTTTGGAATTGATCTCCACATGGGCCTTCAATTCGCCTTTAGTGAAATTAGCCGTGTAGATCTCTCCGTTCTTTTCCCAGGCAGGAGTTAAAGTATCGTTGGTTTTTACCTCATACATTTTTTTCACCGCTTCAGGAACCTGTGATTTGTCAATTTTTTGTGAGTAGGCAACCAAACCTATGGCCATAATAAGAAGATACAAACTTAGTTTTTTCATGATTTCTGTATTTTTTTACGAAATTAAATAATCTTTTAATAGAAAATTATTATTTGGAAATTATTTGACCATGGCAGCGAAAGGATTTCTCAATCCTTCATAGTAAGTAAGCTCGAGTTTGACCTTTCCGACAATAATAGCTGACTCTGCCAATATAGGTATCTTGTTCTTATCGTCAGTCACCCAAAGGGTAACAGGATAAGGATCTTTAAACACATTGCCGGTCAATACCTGTGGTTTCAGTTTTATGCAGCGTATCTTGCCCATGCCGGTTTTGATGGTTTCCTTACCCATATAAACCACCTTGGTGGAATAGATGGTGTCGTCGAGCATGAACTTAACCTTGAACTCATCGTTGGCTGCCATTTGCGATACATCGTATGATCTGCAATAATAAATGGCCGACAGAATATCCTGTATATAAGCCGGAGTGGCTATGGTCGATTTGGTCGACTTTTTATTATCCACAAAATAGGCCACATTCTTATTCTGGTTGAAAGTCACATCCTGATTGATAATGTAGCCGCCTTCGTTAATGCGTCGGATAAAAAGCCAGGGTGCCAGGGTAGATTCATCCACATAAGTTTCGTACTGATCGCTTACTTTATAGAACCAATTGAAAGCCCCCTTGGTTTTGGCATCCACGGCAATGTGATATACCGGCCTATCGCCTATGGTCTTTGCCTCATTCTTTACTTCGAAAGAAGCGGTTCCGGCGACTACTTCCCCGGTAAGCAGTGCATCATAATAGGCTTTGTATTTTAAAACTTCGCCCCGTTGAAAGGCTTCGTTGGTAACAACCCTGAGTTGAGCACTACAGATATTTGCAATAAAAATGATTGATACGGCAATTAAAATCCTGGTTTTCATTTTCTGTGTTTTTATAATTTTCCAATGAAATACAAAATCTGTTCCAAAAAATAAAAACCTTTGTAAGTAAGGAATTTATAAAACTATGTTTATGATCTTCCCTTGAATTATTATCACCTTCTTGGGTTGTTTGCCTTCCAGCCACTTCTCCGAATCCGGATGTGCCAATACCGCTTTCTCTATCTCAGGCACGGGCATATCCAAAGGAAGTTCCAGCTTGAAGCGCATCTTGCCGTTGAAAGAAACAGGGTAAGTATGCGAACTTACACTTATGAACTTCTCGTTGTACTGGGGAAATGCCACTTCCGTGATACTTCCATTATTTCCCAAGAGATTCCAAAGTTCTTCGGCCATATGAGGGGCGAAAGGAGAAATGAGCACGGTAAGATCATTCAGCACTTTGCGCTTGTTGCATTTCAGTTCGTTGAGTTCGTTCACACAGATCATAAAAGTGCTTACCGCGGTGTTGAAAGAGAAACGCTCAATATCATCCTGAATCTTTTTGATGGTCTTATGTATCACACGCAGTTCGTCGGCATTGGGTTCTTCGTTGCTGACAAAGAAATCATTGTTGTTGTCGTGATACAAACGCCAGAGTTTGCGCATGAAACGCGAAACTCCCTCAATGCCATTGGTATCCCATGGCTTGTGCATTTCCAAAGGTCCTAAGAACATCTCATAAAGACGTAATGTATCGGCTCCATATTTAACAACCAGATCATCGGGGTTGACCACATTGTAAAGTGATTTCGACATCTTTTCTATGGCCCATCCGCAAACAAACTTATTATTCTCCAAAATAAATTCCGGCTCACTTTCGTCGGCTGTCCATGTCTTATAAGCTTCAATATCGAGGACATCATTATCCACCAGGCTGACATCCACATGTATGGGCATGACATCATAGTCTTTGATCAAACCCAGAGAAACAAAAGTATTCTTACCTTTTACACGATAGATCAGGCTCGAGCGACCCTGTATCATCCCCTGATTGATCA
>CAZNRQ010000472.1:0-3201 GCA_964574845.1 uncultured Bacteroidales bacterium | reverse complement strand
CACCACCTTTATGCAGGAAGCCCTGAAAGAAGCCCGTAAAGCTTTTGAAGAAGACGAAGTACCCATAGGTGCGGTCATCGTTTGCAACAACCGCATTATAGCCCGTGCTCACAACCTGACCGAGAGGCTCACGGACGTCACTGCCCATGCCGAAATGCAGGCCATCACCTCCGCCGCCAATTATCTTGGAGCAAAATATCTCATAGATTGTACCCTCTATGTTACTGTCGAACCCTGTGTGATGTGTGCCGGCGCCCTCTTCTGGTCGCAGATCAGCCGCATAGTCTATGCTGCCGCCGATCCCAAACGCGGTTGCAGCACTACGGGTCGCAACCTGCTGCACCCTAAAACCAAACTCGACAGCGGCCTCCTCAAAGAAGAAGCCGCCAAACTGATGGAAGATTTCTTTAAATCAAAAAGATAATTCCTAAATCAAAAATCTAAAATCTGAATTCTAAAATCTGAATTCTGCAATCTAAAACCCTTTCCCCGTATTCGTCTTGGGTTTTTCCTGCTCTTTCTTTTGCTCCAGAGGTTTCACCTCGTTAACCTTTTTACCGGCTTTGAAGGTCACCTGATACATCAGGCCTCCGTCTTTATCCCAATAATACCAGGTTCCCTCTTTGATCATATTCACAAACAATCCCTGACTCGATTTCTGTCCGTTCTGGTAATACTCCACAAACTTGCCATCGGGTTTGCCGTTCACAAAGCCCTGTTCTTTGTATAAGTTGCCGTATTCATCATAGAAATTCCAGTAACCCGTCTTCTGGCCGTTGATGTAATTGCCTTGCTCCGACATCTTGCCATTTTCAAACCATTCCGTCCAGGCTCCAAACTGTTCTCCCTTTTTATAGAGACCCGTACTGCGCATATTGCCATTCTCCCACCACAGTGTCGATTTACCTTCCCTTTGTCCATTATTATATTCCGAAATGTACTTCTTCTTGCCGTTCTCAAACCATCCGTACCATTTCTGATCCATCAATCCCTTGCTGAAGATACCCGAATCCTGAACCTGACGGTTTTTATACCAGCTTACCCATATACCGTTTTCTTTATCCAAATCAAAACTTCCTTCATGCGATTTGTCGCCGTTTTCATAGTAGGTTACCCAGCGTCCGATACGCATTCCATCAGAAAAGCAGCCGGTCTTCCAGGTTTCGCCGCTCTCGTAAAAATAATTCCATATCCCTTTTTGTTTCCCTTTCACAAAAGGACCCACACTGCCTTTTTTCCCGCTTTCGTAATAAAATATCCACACACTGTCCTGCTTATCGTTGATCAGCTTCCCCTCCATTTCTTTGTTGCCGTTCTTGCGCCACCAGTTCACATAGCAGTTGAGCGAATCGTGCACATAGGCACCTTCCATTTCTTTGACTCCGTTGTCGAAAAACGTAAAGGTAGGTCCTTCCTTCAGTCCGTTCTTATAAGTGGTCTTGTCTTTCACCTGTCCGTTTTCGTACCAGATGGTCCACAGCCCCTCCTTTTTCGAGTTCTTCATGCTGCCTTCTTCCTGTTTGGCTCCGCTCTGATACCAAATGGTGTTCAGGCCATCGTCGTAGTTAAGCTCTTTCCACTTCTTGCCATCTTCGTAAAACTGCAACCATTTACCCACCTTTTCGTCATTCTTAAAACTACCTTCCAGCATCTTCTGCCCGTTCTCGTGATAAATGGTCTGCAGGCCTTCGCGCTTATCGTTTATATAATGTGTGGTACTTTTCAATTTGCCGTTAGGGAACCACGAGGTGGAAACCCCATCTTTTTTGCCATCCTTCACAAACCATTCGCTTTGTTTCATGCCCAACGAATCGTTTATAGTTACCGGGCCATTCTCGTTGGCTATCTGTTTCCACACCTTGCCGTCCTCATACCAATAGGTCCAGTTGCCTATCATGACATCCATGGCAAATTTCCTCACCGCCTGCTTGTTTCCGTTCTCATAAAAGTTGAGCCATTCGCCGTCTTTCAGGCCACCCACGTAATTGCCTTCTTCCTTCACCTTGCCATTTCGGTACCAGTTGGTAAACTTGCCGTCGCGTTTTCCGTTCACAATGTTCACCTCGTATTCCTTGCGGTCGTTCGGATAAAAACGTGTGTTCAGTCCGTTATCATAGTTGATGTCTTCCCATTTTTTGCCATTCATAAACCAATAGGTCCACTGACCTGTCTGCACATCGGCCTTGTAGGCACCTTCACACCATTTCTGACCGGTTTCGTACCAATAGGTCCATTTGCCGTCTTTTTTGCCATCAAGGGTAGTGCCTTCGCCTTTCTTGATATTGCGTTTCCAGTATTCGGTTTTCACTTGCTGTGCATGGGCAGCCATCATAACCAGAAAGGAAATGATGATCAAAAGACTTTTCTTCATAAAATCAATAATTAATATTTGCGGTCGGTGGTAAACGAAACGAGTTTTTCGAGGGATTTATTGTATACCGAATCGGGAAATTCGGCCAAAATGGCCAAAGCCTTATCGCGAAACTCCATCATACGCTTCTCGGCATAATCAAATCCGTCGACCGAACGAATGCGATCGATGATCACCTTCACTTTTTTCTTATCAGTACCATGATTCTTCACATACGAAAGCAGCTTACGCTTTTCAAAAAAGTCGACCTTTTCGAGGGTATAGATCAGCGGAAGCGACATTTTCTGTTCCTTCAAATCGTTTTGCGAAGGCTTGCCGGTAAGGTTATCGGGGTCGAAATCCAACAGGTCGTCCTTGATCTGGAAAGCCAGCCCCACATATTCGCCAAATTTCTTCATCTTCTCAATATGCTCTTCCTTGTCCGAAACCGAAGCCACACCCGAAGCGCAGCAGGCAGCTATCAGCGAAGCCGTTTTTTTACGTATGATCTGGTAATACACCTCTTCGTTTATATTCATCAGGCGCGCCTTCTGTATTTGCAGCAGTTCGCCTTCCGACATTTCTTTCACGGCATCCGAAAACAGATGCAGTATTTTATATTCCTGTTTTTCCAGGGCCAGCATCATGCCGCGCGACAACAGGTAGTCGCCCACCAGCACCGCGGCTTTGTTTTTCCAAAGCGCATTCACCGAAAAAAAACCGCGCCTGAAGTTCGATTCGTCCACCACATCGTCGTGCACCAGCGAAGCCGTATGCAGCAATTCAATCAGCGCGGCTGCCGTATACGACGATTCCGTGATCTTGCCAAACATACCGGCCGTCAGCAGCAC
>CAZNRQ010000471.1:0-3207 GCA_964574845.1 uncultured Bacteroidales bacterium | reverse complement strand
AAAGACCCTCCCGGACTTTAATGGTTCAATAAGTATGATCTTCCCGTTTTCATTCGTGTGATCCAAAAGTTCATGTAGGGTTTGTTCCACTTTCTCTTTCGGAATATACATCAGCACAGCCACGCAAACGATAAGATCAAATTTTCCGATACCGTCTGGCAATGAACCCAGGTTTCCCTGAAAGGCATTATGTCCCGTGTTCTTTCTATAAAGTTCCGTATAAGTTTCACTTATGTCCAGACCGGTGATGTCAGCTTGAGGTAGATTCTTTAATACCTCCATCGATATCCTTCCATATCCGCATCCCGCATCCAGTATCCTTTGAGAATCACTTTGGATGTTTTCAAGGACAAACCCAAGATGTGCCTTATGGATATGCTGATTCAATGATTCAGGAAAGCGTTTGAACAAAACCCCCTTCAGTTCGTTCTGATGTTCCGAACTTCTTTGCTCCCACAATTGACGGTTGCTACCCACTTCCTGATTCATCATAATATTTTATAACGATTTCAGAGCGTCCGGTGAATAATAGTGCTTACAGCCTCAATCACATCCTGCACATCTTCGTCGGTTAGTTTCGGAGAAATGGGTATGCTGATGGTTTCCATTCCGTAACCCACCGCATTCGAATAGTCTTCTTCCCTGAAAGCAAAATGTTCCTTATAATAAGGATGCTGAGGTATAGCCAGATAATGAACCCCGCTGCCAATATTCAATTTGTGCAGCTCCTGCAAAAAACCATCCCGGGAAATGCCGCACCTGTCTTTATTGATCCTGAGGGTATACAAATGATAAGCGTTCTTCGTTCCTTCTTCATCTGCTGCTGGCAAACCAATGGGGAGATTTGCAAAAGCCTTGTTATAAGTATCCCAAATCTCTTTTCTTCTTTCCCAATACTTTTCTATTCTTTTCAACTGATGAATGCCAAAGGCTGCCTGCAGGTCCATCATATTATACTTGAATCCCGCATCCACCACATAATAATGTTTATAACCTTCGTCCGAGAAGCGGCTCCAGGCATCCTGCGTCATGCCATGCAGGGCCAGTGTTTTTATCTTCGCTATCAGTTCCTTATTTTTGCTTACCACCATTCCTCCTTCTCCGGTAGTGATGTTTTTAGTGGAATAAAAGCTGAAACACCCTAGGTCACCAATAGTTCCTGTAGGCATTCCATTATATTCTGCCTCAATGGCATGAGCACAGTCTTCAATCACAAACAACTTGTTTTTTCTTGCTATATCCATGATCTTGTCCATATTACAAGGCCTTCCGGCAAAATGGACCACCAGTATCGCTTTCGTCTTGTCCGTGATTTTACTTTCTACCTCTTTCGGGTCAATGTTCAGGGATTCAGGGTCAATATCGCACAATACAGGCGTAGCCCCCGAATGAATGATGGCATTAATGGTGGCGCAAAAGGTCATGGCCGTGGTAATGATCTCATCCCCCGGCCTGATACCGAGTGCCAGACATGACAAATGCAAAGCTGCAGTGCATGAATTTACCGCGGCGGCATGCTCAATTTTCTTAAAGGCAGCAAAGTCCTGCTCAAACCTTGCCACTTTCTTACCGGTTCCCAACCACGACTGACGCACCGAGTCCAGAAACTCATCCACTTCGTCCTGCTCTATCAGGGGTTGTCCGAAAACCAAAAAGCTTTTTCTCATCACTTCTTCAAATTATTATTAAACTCCTCCACAGCATTCTCCACCGAAAAAATCTTCAACGCCTCAACAATATTATCCCCATAATTCTCTTTCCTCTCATAAAATGCCTCCACTATCTTTCCGCAAAGTTCATCGCTGTTTTCTTTTGTAAAGGTACTTCCAATTTTATAATTACGTATCACATCTCCCAGATCGCCAACATCCGCCCCTATGATAGGCGTTCCGCACTGCAAGGTATCCGAAAGTATCACCGGTATGCTGTCTATACGACTCGGAATGATAACAAAATGCGCCTTTGCTATCACTCCGTAAATTTCGTTCTTGTCAACCACCCCATGTATCTCCACATTCGTCAGCTTCGCTTCCTCCGACATCTCCCGCATTTCCTTTTGCATGCTTCCCAATCCATAAAAACGAAAAACACTGCCTTGCATAACCTCATCAGGCAATTGCGCTATGGCCCGTATCAACACATCGGGGCCTTTGTTGATGTGGTATCTGCCGATAAACACAAATATTTTTCTGTCTTCGGCTTCTTCAGCAACCTCAGTTTTGGGTATTATCCTCGAACTGGGCAGAAACTTGCAGCTTTTGCCGCTGAAGGTTTCTATCTCTTCACAAAACTTAAATCCATCCCCGTAAACCTGCTTCGCATCTCTCAGTATCTTTTTCAATAGGGAAGAGGTAAAAGGATTCTCCTTATGTTTCCAAATATCCGAACCCAGGCACCAGATGTCATAAGGAATTTGATTTTTCCGAAAGAGAAATCTTGCCCCTATCCCCGAAGGTATGGCCCACAAAGCAAAACAATGGTCAATCTGCTCCGTGGCCGCCAGCTTCTTCAAAGCCTTGCGCGCATTCCGGAACAAGCTTATTATATGCAGCAGGTGAAAAGGATTCGTAAACTTCAGGTCCGACAAGGGTTGTTTGTCGCCGCTCCACGGAAAGGTGACAAGGGTTATCCTTTTATCAATCGTATATGCTTCGGCCTTTTTCTGCGTAAGCACCGTCACCTTGTGGCATTCGGATAATCTCACACAAAAGTCCAGCACAAAGCCACCCACCGGGTCGGCATCGCTGGTCGGAAACGTACTGCTTATGATTAAAAGGTTCATTAAGTAATCTGAATAATTAAAGAATTTATAACCCAACGTATTTTCCTAATCCTTGAAAATTGAACATTGAGTATTGATTATTGAACATTTCCTTAATCTTTAACAATTGATAATTGAATATTGAACTCCGCACTTCCAACTCCACACTCCGAACTCCGAACTCAATTCTTATAAAGCCTCTCATTATCCTGTATATCCATCCACATCGCGAACAGCAGCGACTGCAGGCTGCTTATCACCAGGAAAATAAACACCAATAGGGTCACAGGGTTCACATCCATCCCGCTCAGGGTTAGCTTGAGAATTTTAACACCGAAAGGCACCGAAACCATGCCCAGCAATATCGCAATATGATACAGCAAAAACAGCGGATGAAAATCCCTGAAAAGGTATTTCTGCCACAGCCTTTTAAAAAACGACTTGAA
>CAZNRQ010000470.1:329-3212 GCA_964574845.1 uncultured Bacteroidales bacterium | reverse complement strand
GCCTGGCGATATCTGGTAGGGGATACCATTAAATTTACTTCCAGAGAGAGATACGAAATCGTTATAACAGGTCGTACCAAACAATTCCTTAGCATCTGCGGCGAGCATCTTTCGGTAGATAACCTCAACCGAGCCGTTCACATGCTGGAGCAGGAATACAATGTCGAGATTAGGGAATTTGCCGTAGCCGGTATCAAACATGGCTCTTTGTTTGGCCACAAATGGTATCTGGGCATGGATCAGGATTTCGATGCGGATCTTGCCGCCCGAAAAATAGATTCCTATCTGAAGCAACTCAACGATGATTATCGTGTGGAACGCCTTGAGGCCATACGCGGAGTGCATGCCGAGATACTGCCCCTGAATGTGTTCTACGACTGGTTGCGCGATCAGGGCAAAGAAGGCGGACAGCATAAATTTCCCCGGGTATTGAAAAACGAAAAGTATACCCAATGGGAAGAGTTTTTATCGAGAACCTTAACCAATAGAAACAATCCTGAGGTATGATGCAAATAGTGATCAGCGGTTTTATTCTGGGATTGACACTGGCCGTGCTGATAGGACCTGCATTTTTTACCCTCATTCAAACCAGCATCAATCATGGATTCCGCATAGGAATGTTTCTGGCTATAGGAATTTTTCTCAGCGATCTTACTCTGGTTTCTTTAAGTTTTCTGGGAGCCTCTCAGTTCATTAGCGGCGAGAAAGTTCGCATAGTTTTTGGTATCGTAGGAGGGCTGATACTCATCGTCTATGGTGGCTATACTTTTATGAAGAAGGTGGTGAACTATTCCGATAAAGAAGCCAGCGACAACGAGATCATTAAAAAGATACATGCCCCCCAACCCGTATTGTACATGATCAAAGGGTATTTTCTCAACCTGATCAATCCGTTTTTGCTGATATTTTGGATAGGAGTCATGAGTTTTGTTACTGCTGAGTATAACCAAAGCCCAAGTAAGAATCTGGATGTGACAATATTCTTTGGCACTGCCCTGGTGACGGTTCTCGCCACCGATTTTCTAAAATGTTTCGTCTCCAACCAGATCAAACGATTCTTAAGTCACAAGATCTTATCCTTTATGAATCATGCACTGGGCATATTGCTCATTGGAACAGGTGTATACCTGATCGTTAAAACCCTTTTATTCTTTTATTTTAAGATCACCTGGTAAGGTGTCTCTATTCAAACTTCTTCAGTTCGAACTGCTGACCGTCTAGTACGCCGTAAGTGAAATTATATATCCAGTCGCCGAGGTTGATGTAACGTGATTTTTCTCCTATCTTCTTGTCCAAAGGATAATGCCTGTGGCCGAACACGAATAGGTCGAAATGTTTTTGGGTGAGCATTTCCCGGGTATAGATCAACAACCTTTCCTTGTCATCTCCCAGATAGTCGTGATCGCTGTCGCCGCGGGCCAGACGGCTGCGGCGCGAAAAGAACAATCCCAGCCCCATGGCAAAATTGGGATGCAAACGGGCAAACAACCATTGACAAACCTTGTTGGCAAAAACTTTCTTGATGAACTTGTATCCATAATCCCCCGGCCCCAATCCATCGCCATGGCCTATCATCATCTTCAGTCCGTTGTATTCGGCTTCTATAGGTTTACGGGTCAGACTAATGTTCAGTTCTTCCGGAAAATATCCGAACATCCACATATCGTGGTTGCCGGTAAACATGTGTATCTTAATGCCTGAGTCGCTCAGTTCGGCCAGTTTGCCTAACAAACGTACGTAACCCCGGGGAATAACGGTTTTGTATTCGAACCAGAAATCGAAAAGGTCGCCTAGGATGAAAAGTTCGTCTGCATCTGCTTTTATCGTGTCGAGCCAGCGTACCAGTTTTTTCTCTCTTTCCAGGCTTCTCTGTTTGTCGGGTATGCCCAGATGGCAATCCGAAACAAAGTAGATTTTTTTATTTCCTTGGGTCAATGTGTGAAATTATGAAGTAAAATTACAAATTCTTAATGGAAAAGTGCCCAATCCGCGAGCATTCTTAAAACTTATAGTTTTTATATAGCCAGGCCGAAAGCTCTTGGTCGGTGATGCCGCGTTTCACTATTTTTCCATCCTTGTCAATCAGTATGGCGTAGGGTATGCTTTCTATGGCATAAAGTTTCACCACGGGTGATTCCCATTCCTGCAGGTCGCTCACATGAGTCCAGTTGATCTTGAATTCCCTGACCGTGCCTTCCCAGGCAGTACGATATTTGTCGAGCGAAACCGCATAAATGCCAAATCCCTTAGGAGCATATTTCTTCTGCAAGGCTTTAAACGAATTCAGCACCTTCAGACAAGGCTGACTGGAAGCCGCCCAGAACAAAAGCAAGGTCGATTTTCCCCTCATGGATGACAAAGACTGCATCACCCCACCAATATTCTTCATGCTGATGTCGGGTGCCGTCATGCCCGAATCCAGTTTGGCTGCCGCAAGGCACATTTCGTTTTTCACTTTTTTGATGGCAGCCACGGAATTGTGCAACTCTGTTACAAAATCACATTTAGGATACAGAGGCATCAATGTGCTGTCGAGCATGCGGAAGTAAGTGAAATGATCCCTTTCGTTGAGCAGTTGTTTGCGTCCGAAGCTCTGATACAAAGCAAACAGCGAAGCCAGTGAAGTTGGGTTTTTCTGGATGAAGCCCTGCACATATTTCTGCTGGTCCGCAAAAATAATCTCATACAGAGAATCACATTCTGCCTTGATGTCCTTGAAATCCGCTTTTTCTTTATTGACTTCCAAAATATGGAAAAGAGAATCGGACTTGCGGTAATTCATGCGGGTATGGGTGTTCAGTTCGGCCAGCAATTCGGAGCCTGCCGATCCGCTTACCTTATATTCATTGGCCAGTTGGCGGCTGTTGCCCGTGATCTCAACGG
>CAZNRQ010000470.1:0-319 GCA_964574845.1 uncultured Bacteroidales bacterium | reverse complement strand
CAGGCAAAATAGTGATAAAGTTATTGGCAGCCAGCTTCAGCATATAAAAACAACTTACCGCAGGCTTATAGCTGAAACGAAACTCCCCGTTGTCGTCTATCTTCACCGAATCAATGGGTTTAAGGCTGTCGGCCTTCATCTGTACCAGCACCACCTTATCGCCGTTGGTGTTTTTTAGCTTCCCGTGTATGATAAATTCATCGGCATGTTGTTTGGCGCCACTGCCGCAACCTGCCGCCATCAGTGCACAAACAAACAAAGCGGCAACGAACCCTAAGGTTCCCTTGTGAGATATCTGCTGCATAGAACCGCTTATTCC
>CAZNRQ010000469.1:0-3219 GCA_964574845.1 uncultured Bacteroidales bacterium | reverse complement strand
CCGTTGTTGTAAACCGAATAATTCCAGATAGTGTTACAGATAGTTATTTCTCTGTTTGGAAAGATATTCAAAAAAAATATATTAGTGATATTATTGATAGCTTTTCTCCTGTGCCAATTTACTATGCACCACTTTTTGAAACCGAAGTAGTGGGTATGGAAATGCTTACTCGTATGGCTGACGGAGTATTCAAAGGGGAAAGACCAGAGGAAATCAAATATAGTGGAAGACCTCAGGCCATTGAAAAGATAGGCGATGATTATGTACTTACAATAGAAATGCCGTTTGTTGAAAAACAAGATCTTTCCCTGAATCAGAAAGGCGACGAATTGATCATAAAGGTGGGAAGCATTAAAAGGAATATAACCCTACCGCATACATTGTTGAGTTACTCAATCACAAGAGCAAAATTCGAAGAAAATAGCTTAAAAATTTGGTTCGGTGGTGAGAAGAATGAATGAAGATTTGATAAAGAGATTGGTAAAAATTAAATTGGATCTGGCAGATTCCTTTATAGCTCGTTTACCAGAAAAGGAAGAGAAACAGTTGCGTGAGATTGGGCATTATGTTTTAGAAGCCTTAAATGAACAAAATAATGTGTCTGGCAATATGAAAAATACAAAAGAGAGCAGCAACATAAAAGAAATAAACATTGAATAGTTTGTGGTTAGGCATCATAAAAAGTCGGGATTAATTACCTGACAATTGATAAACATTGGATGCTGAGATTACCTTTTTCATACTGTCTGCTAACTTAACTTGAATATTTAATACTGACGTCTTACTTTTATAATTTGCAGGCAGATTGACTGTTAAAGTGTTTGAATTGATAAATTTTGTTTCCGTCACTTTGCCATCAATATAGACTTTGTCATTTTCTACGAAATATGTACCCTGGATTGTTAGGAGACCATCTGTTGCAGCTACGTTTGCTATTTTAACCATCCCATCTCCTAGGATATAGCCGGAATTTTGGGAAGGTTTATTATCTGGTATCAGATTATAAGTATACCCTTTCCCTTTTAGCAAGTCATATTGTAGAAGATTGTACTCGTTCAATTCATTTGACGTTATTTTTTCCTGATTTTGAAATTGTTGATTGGTAACAATATCCATTTGATCCTTCATAAGATTTGACAGAAAATCCGTCATCGGGCTGCCTGATTTTTTCGCAAGTTCTAAAGCGTAGGTCCCTATAAAATCTGAAGATAACCTCAAATTTTTCTTTGCAGTGGAGAAATTATTCCAGGTAACAAAAGGAACACTATGGAGTTTTAAATAATCTTGATAGGATTCATCACGGTTAATAAAGCCCGCTTCCTTATAAACGCTGTAATTGTCTCCAAGCAAAGGAAGATGATCACCATAAAAAATCACTTCCGTAGGTTCGCTAATCTGGCTTAAACTGTTAATCAACAGTTTAAGCGATTGATCCACGTCAGAAACGCTGTTGGTGAAGTTCTCAAGTATAGCCTGAGAATCGGGGCTTAAATTGCTACCGCTTACTTTTATTTTGTCATTCGGATTCTTGCTGCTGAAATACGGTCCATGATTTTCCATGGAAATAGCATAAATGAAATCAGGTTTGGCCGTTTCCCTAACTTGATCTAAAATTTTCCTAGTCAACTCAGTATCACGAATATATTGTCCATTATTATATATCCCGGAATATTCTGGGCTGTCAAAGAATTCTTTACTGATAAACTTATCAAAACCAAAATTCTTAAATACACTGTTGCGGCCGTAAAACCAAGCATCATAGGTGTGAATTGCTGTTGAAGCATAACCCTGTCTTTGGAGAATGACAGGTAGTGCCTCAATAGGCCTGTTGACATCAGAGGAATAAGCCATTGCGCCGTTCTGAAAAAATTGCGTCGTAAATCCTGTCAAGGCTTCAAACTCAGTATTTACAGTACCACCGCCAAAAACAGGAGACAGCATTATACCATTCGTCTGAGATTTTTGAAGTGAATGGAAAAAAGGAATAGGGTCCTGGCTAAACGATATATTTTCCATTAAGGTCGGGTCCCAGAATGCTTCGCTCTGCACGATGATAATATTGGGTTTGAATTCAGGATCAACTTGATAAGTGGCTTTACTTGTTTTAATGATTTGATCAATAGCACCTTCATTGTAATTAGAAGGTTCCGGCGATATAGCCAGTTCCGCGTCTAATATAAAACCAAGCAGCATTCCGTTTTCGTTATAATTCATAGTCTGGCTCCAATTAATTGCCTGAATCGATAAATGGCTTTGAATTGTAAAGTAGTTTAAGTAAAAGACTGTTAATAAAGTAGTGGATAATATTAACACGGTAGTTTTCACAGGCCATTTATATTTTTCGCTAGGCGTAAATCTATAGGTTAAATATATTAAGATGAATATAATAATAATTATTAAGGCTACTAATAAATAAATGTATTTAAAATCTGCCGAAACTCCAATCGCATCTTTTAATAATGAAAAATCAGATGGAATCACAGGGGTTCCTCTTATGATAAATATTCGCCGGCTTACAAATCCTAAAATAGAAAAAATTCCAAAGATGACACAAGAACAGATCAAATACGCCTTATGGGGCAGAAAATAAAATATATTGCATATTCCAAACATTAGTATATAACTTAGTAAAAATTGGTTGAAGTGAAAAATTATCCATATAAAGGGACTGTAAAAATTCCCAGCATAAAGCATCTGCAAAGCCAGGAGGATTAAAAGGGGTATGAGAAATAAAGAAAATCTTGATAGGAAATTCATGTTTCCCTTTTGTATATACGGTATCAACTTTTTCAATTTATTCTCCTCTATCGGATTAGAATGTTAATTTTGCTATCGCCTTTATGCCAATGAAAAAAATATTATACCATTACATCCCAAAGCAGGTCCAGTTTTAAAGTAAAAAAGATCACTTTCTCATAGTTTTCTCAGAATAAATGGATATAATATATTTATAAATATCAAATTCATTGAACAATAGTTAAGTTACAATAGAAAACAGAACAAAGCGCAGTAAGAGTATACAAATATCTTGGTGTTGATTCTATTTTAAAATCAGAATTGGATTCGCTATGATTAGTGGGACAGAATGCACAAGAGTATGATATAATAGAAGGGTTGAGTAGTGGAGAAAAGACAATTTTGTTTATACACTACCGAAAAATTTAGGTAGGGTGTAAAATGAAGAACTTAATAATAAATTCGATTTCAGTATTTCAAATT
>CAZNRQ010000468.1:0-3236 GCA_964574845.1 uncultured Bacteroidales bacterium | reverse complement strand
GTTTAATGATTGTATCTCCCAGGTTTTCTGCAGTATTCTTATCTTCACGCAACAAGTGCAACACCATGCGAACAGCAGATTTACGGCCTATACCAGGAAGTTTGGCAAATTCATTCACAGCTTGTTCGAATAGTTTGGAAGGATAGTTGGCCACAGCAGAATATTTATTGCAAAATTACACAATTAAAAAGAAATTGGGATTTGAGATTTGAGATTTGGAATAATTGTCTTTTGTTGCCAACAGCCACAAGCCATAAGCCATATCGCGCCAACAATTTAACAATAGAGCAATATTGCCATCTATTTTTCCATTAAAACACCATGACATAAATAGAAACCCGCTCAATTCTTCCACAATAAACTCAATAAACTTACTCAATTCGATACAACTTACAAATGTTGCTAACCTTGTCAATAACTAATATTCCTGTAGAATTTCATTACAGAACCTAATTGCTATTTTTGTAAAAACTTAAGCTGTGAACCCGGTAATCTTGTTAAGTTGTTTTATTGGTTATACTTTGATGCTGTTTCTGGTTACCTACCTTACGGCGCGGAAAACAACAAATACAGGTTTCTACATTGGCAATAAATCGTCGCCCTGGTTTGTAGTGGCATATGGAATGATAGGTGCCTCACTTTCGGGAGTTACATTTATGTCAGTTCCTGGTTTGGTAGGAACACAACAATTCACCTATTTCGGTTTGGTGGCAGGTTTTCTGATAGGCTACACTGTAATCGCCACTGTGTTGCTTCCGCTTTATTACAGGCTGAATCTGACATCCATCTATTCATACTTGAATCAGCGTTTCGGATTCTGGTCTTACAAAACGGGAGCTTTTTATTTCCTTTTATCCAGAATAATCGGCGCATCCTTCAGGATGTTTTTGGTGGTAAATGTGCTTCAGATATTCGTCTTCGATCCCTGGGGTGTACCTTTTGGAGTGGTAGTGGCAGTTTTCATCATCCTTATTATTCTTTATACTTTTGAAGGAGGCGTTAAAACCATCATCTGGACAGATACCCTTCAAACCACCTTTATGTTATTGGGTGTGGTGCTTTCCATTTATTTTATTTCAAAGGAACTCGGGCTGGGTATTGGAGATATTTTCTCAAAAATTCATGCTGCCGGATATACCCGAATGATAGAAACCGACTGGCACAGCAAAAATTTCTTTCTCAAACAGTTTTTCAGCGGCGCTTTTATTGCCATAGCCATGACGGGTCTTGATCAGGAAATGATGCAAAAGAACATCAGTTGCCGCAACCTGAAAGAAGCCCAAAAGAACATGTTTGTTTTCAGCGGCATACTGGTAGTGGTCAACCTGATGTTTCTTACACTGGGTGCAGTGCTTTACCTCTATGCATCCACGAAAGGGATTACCCTCCCCGTGAAAGGCGATGATGTTTTCCCGACCATCGCCTTCAAATATTTAAGTCCTCTGGCAGGTGTAGTATTTATGGTTGGTTTGGTTTCAGCCGCTTATCCCAGTGCCGATGGAGCGCTTACGGCCCTTACCACTTCTTTTTGTGTAGATTTTCTGGGCTTCAAAGATAAAAGCAAACTGGACGAAGCAAAGAAAAAGAAAGTACGGTATGTGGTTCACATTGGCTTTGCCATAATACTGCTGCTGGTGATATTAATATTTCATGCACTGAACAATGAGGCGGTGATCAATGCCATTTACAAAGCAGCGGGTTATACCTATGGACCATTGTTGGGTTTATTTTCTTTCGGACTCTTTACAAAATTTGCTGTGAAGGACCGCTATGTATGGATAGTAGCCATCCTCTCACCTGTGATTTGCTATGTGCTAAATACCTTCTCCAAGACCCTTTTCAATGGCTATGAGTTCGGTTTCGAATTGCTAATATTGAATGGATTGCTTACTTTTATCGGATTGATAATTTTGCGCATCAAAAAACGTGAATCCTAAGAAAACGCATATCCAGTCCCTCATCGAACAAGGCGAACACCAGCGCCTCGATTTCAAATTCGAAATATCCGATTCACGCAAAATTGCCCGCTCCATTTCGGCTTTCAGCAATACCGACGGAGGTACGCTACTGATTGGCGTGAAAGATAACGGCATTGTTTCAGGCATACGCTCCGAAGAAGAGATGTACATGGCTGAGGCATCTGCCAAAATGTATTGCAAGCCGGCTGTTGATTTCAAAGCTACACAATGGAGCGAAGGAGGAAAAACTGTCCTGGAACTTAAGATTCCCAAAATGATGGATGCCATTTGTTATGCTGAAAATCCTGATGGAAAATGGCTGGCCTATGTTCGGGTAAACGACAACAACTATTTGGCAGGAGCAGTTCAGATGCGTTTATGGAAACGCAAACTCAAAGCTGAACCTACCCATATCATTTACACCGAGAGGGAAAAGATACTTTTGGATCATTTAAAAAATAATGCCAGCACAACATTAAGTATGTTCTGCAACATGGCGGGTATTTCCAGAAATTCCGCCGAAACCATATTGGTCAACCTTATCATGCTGGATATTGTCGAATTGTTTTATGAAGAAGAGAATGTTTTCTACAGAATGAAATAAGAAGTTGGAAGTCCTAAGAAAAAAAGGATGAGAAGTTAGAATGAATTTTACCTGGAACCTATTAACTTTGCATTTTGCCAAATAAACAATATAACAATTTAGCAATCTAACCATATCTCTATTTCCAACAGAATGCGCATCACAATACTCATCATAATATCTTGCCTGTTCATCACCAAGGCTTTTCCCCAACAGATAGAACCGGAAAATCTCGGTCTAGTGAAATGGATGGACCTGAAAACGGCTCAGGAACTGAATAAGAAACAACCCAAGCCCATCATCATTGATGTGTATACCGATTGGTGCGGATGGTGCAAGCACATGATGAAGACCACCTTCTCCAATCCCAGCCTGGCCAATTATATCAACACTTATTATTATCCGGTACGTTTCAATGCTGAGACCAAAGATACTGTTGAATTTCTGGATAAAAAATACATCAACAAGAACACCGGTAACCGTTCGCCCAACGATCTGGCTGTGATGCTGCTCGAAGGAAAGCTATCGTATCCAACCACCATCTTTTATAACAACAATTTCAAATTCAAAATGCTTGCTCCGGGCTACCTGAAGGAAAAAGACATTGAGCCCATACTGGTGTATACGGTGGAGTATATTTTCAATACCACGGCGGTACAGGATTTTCAGAAGTATTTTTACAAGGCTTTTTATCC
>CAZNRQ010000467.1:0-3251 GCA_964574845.1 uncultured Bacteroidales bacterium | reverse complement strand
ATTAATAACTTAGCAAAAAAAAACAGCCATGACCCTCCAACAGATACTAACCAAGTATTGGGGATATTCGGGTTTCAAACCCCTGCAGGAAGACATCATCAACTCGGTGATGGCAGGCAATGATACCCTGGCCCTACTGCCGACAGGGGGAGGTAAATCGCTGTGTTTCCAGGTGCCGGCTTTGGCCAAGGAAGGTCTGTGTCTGGTGGTTTCGCCACTTATTGCCTTGATGAAAGATCAGGTGGAGAGCCTGAAACGAAGAAATATTAAAGCCATTGCCGTTTATTCGGGCATGACTGCCGAACAGATAGATATTGCGCTTGACAATGCCGTTTTCGATAAAGAAGTCAAGTTTCTCTATGTTTCGCCCGAAAGGCTCATCACCGACCTGTTCCGTGAAAGGCTGAAACGCATGAAAGTAAATCTGCTGGCCATTGATGAGGCTCATTGCGTGTCGCAATGGGGTTACGATTTTCGTCCACCCTATCTGAAGATTGCCGAAATCAGGGAGTATTTGCCTGGTGTTCCTTTGCTCGCACTTTCGGCTACGGCCACGCCTATCGTTGTTACGGATATTCAGCAAAAGCTGGTATTCAAGAAAGATAATGTCATACAGGCAAGTTTTGAACGCAAAAACCTTTCGTATTTTATCCGCAAGGAAGAAAACAAACAAGAGGTTTTGCTACGTATCATTCGCAAAGTAAAGGGTTCGGGTATTGTTTATGTAAGGAATCGCAAAAAGACTAAGTTGGTCGCCGATTTTCTGAACCAGAACCGTATAGGTGCTAACTTTTACCACGCCGGACTCGATCACAGGACCCGAGATGCTGTGCAAAAAGCATGGACCAAAGGACTGAAACAAGTAATAGTGGCCACCAATGCTTTTGGTATGGGGATTGACAAACCCGATGTGCGTTTTGTAGTGCATATGGACCTGCCCGATTCTATCGAATCTTATTTCCAGGAAGCCGGAAGGGCCGGACGCGATGACAAAAAATCTTTTGCCGTGTTGCTTTACGAAAATGCTGATATCATTGATCTGTACCAACATTTCGAATCGTCGTATCCCGATAAGGAAATTATTAAAAGTGTTTATACTTTCCTTTGCTATTATTTCCAGCTAGCAATGGGAACCGGCCGCGACAGCAGTTTCGTATTCAACATCAATCAATTTGCCGACCACTACAATCTTTCGCCTGCGGTGGCTTATAACTCTATCAAGTTTCTTGAAAAAGAGGGTTATGTGGCTCTATCGGAAACTTTCAATGAGCCTTCGAAGTTGCATTTTCTGCCAAATAAGAACGAACTTTATAAATTCCAACTGCAAAATCCCAAATACGATAGTTTTATCAAGCTGATATTGCTCTCTTATACCGGGGTTTTTAATGATTTTGTAAAGATAGACGAGAATGAACTGGCCCGCCATGCCAATCTTACGACCGAACAGACATTGTCCATGCTCAAAGATCTTGCATCGAAAAATGTGTTGAAATACAACCAGCGTTCCGACCTGCCCTATATCTTTTTTACCAGCGAGCGACAGGAAGGCCGTGATGTATTGCTGAGCGACGAGAATTACGCACTGCTGAAAGAAAACGCATTGAAACGAATGGAAGCCATGACCGATTTTATTGCAGGTCAGGCCAAATGCCGTAGCCGTTTCCTGCTCGAATATTTTGGCGAGACCGATACCAGACGTTGTGGTATATGCGATGTATGCCAAAAGCGAAACGACCTGGGACTTACGGAAATGGAATTCGATAAGATTGTGGATCAGATCAGGCCCTTGCTGCAGAGTAAGGCCATGGAACTGAAAGAGCTCATCAGCCTGGTGAAAGGCGTTACCGACGAAAAACTCATCAAAGTACTTCAGTGGCTAACAGATAATGACAAGATCACGCTGGAAGAGGGCGGAAAATACAGGTGGTATTAGGGAGTTAGGAGATTGTAGTTATGTTGCGTTAGTGATTACTTACTGATATTGTTCCATTGTTATATTGTTCTATAGGCGAACTTTTACACTATCCCGCTATAACTATTTTGGCATAGTGTAAACTTTTGCGCTATCCCGCTACAACTATTTTGGCATAGCGCTAACTTTTACACTATCGAGCCACAATCGGATTGGCATAAAATAAATTGGAATTGCTGTTGGGCTTTGCAAAGCAAGCCGCTTGGTATCAGCTATGCGCTAGTTTAGCTTGCTTTTCATCATCCCCTCGTTCACCAGTTCCGCTATATCGGCCACGCGGCAGCCGGCGTATTTCACAAAGGTCTTTTTGCACAAAGGGCAGGCGGTAGCAATTACATCGGGGTCTTTGGCCGAGAGTTCGTCCACCACCAGTTGCGAAATCTTATCTTTGCCTTCATTGTAATGGGTATTGTTGCCCAGCGAGCCACCGCAGCAAAGGCTATTGTTCCTTTCATGAGGGTTTTGCAGCAACTCGCCCACGCTTTGCAGCACACTGCGGGGTTCGTCGTAGATATCCAGCCCGCGGCCCATCTCGCAGGGATCGTGATAGGCTATCTTCAGACCATTTTTCAGTGGGGCTATCCTCCCCTGCTTCATCAGTTCATCAATGTATTGCGAATGATGAATTACTTTTAGGTTCAACTGATAGTCTTCCTTAAACATGCGCAGACAAATGGGACAGGAAGTCACCAGGGTATGTGCGCCACTGCTCCAGATTGCCTCTTTATTCGCATTGATCAGCTTTTGGGCATCCTTAATGTTTCCCGAAAGCATCATAGGCCGGCCACAGCAAACCGAACCATCTTCGTCCATAAATTTATACTTATCGCCCGAAGCCTCCAAAATGCTGACCATAGCTTTTTTGATAGAGGGCGTCAGATGAGTCATGCATCCGGCGAAATAGAGAATATCAGTTTGAGCTGCAGTAGCAGCAGGCAGGTAATCATAAGCGGCAGTTTCCTGATTTTCGTAAGTCATACGTTGCGAAAGCCTCAGATCATCGGTTCGTATGCCTACGGGGCAAAACTCCTGACATCGTCCGCACACCAGGCAATTCTGAACGATATCTTCCTGTTGGTTCTTTTTACGAATAGATTTGATGAAATAAGCCGATTGAATGTTGGTGACACCGGCCATGGTGTTCAACTGGCAGACATCAATGCAGATTCCGCATCGCGAGCAGGAAAAAACCTCCACATCTTTGAACATATCATATCCTTTGGTGCGACGAATACCGAAGCGACGGAAGGCAATGAGCACGATTTCGGTGGGTATGTGC
>CAZNRQ010000466.1:0-3253 GCA_964574845.1 uncultured Bacteroidales bacterium | reverse complement strand
CGCCTACGCCAACGAGCTGAAGAACTTCGCCATCAAGTTCAGCATCAAACTCTCCGGCAATAAATAACATAAACCATCTTTCTCCCGTCTTCGGACTTCAAACTTTTTTCTATCGAGCGTAGTCGAGATATGGGCGTGTCCGCCTCTTCCGGGGCTGAAAGTCCGCCCGCCGGCGGACCGGGCTTTCCGCTCATAGTCCTCGCGCCGCTTTCCTGCTGTTGTGCGAAGTTTGTAACTTCGCACCATCCTCCCAACCTTATTCCATCCTCCGGTTAGCGGCGCTGTGGGCTATCCGCTACAATCCCTCACGCCGCGAGCCAGCCACCTGCCAAATTCTAACATCCTGCCCCGCGCGAAACATATCCTCCCATAAGTCCTATAAGTCCCAATCGTCGCACAACTCCTAACTTCAAATTCCGAACCCGTTGTGCGAAGTTTGTTCCATAGGAATCCATTCGGACAACTTCGCACCTTTATCCATTCCGCAACTTCTCCAACAGCTGCCCGAAAACGTATTGTTTATATTTTGCCTGATTCCTGTCCTTATAAATTCTTTTCCCCACATCCAAAATATCATTATTCCCAGCCACAACCTCCTTCAGCAAAGCCCGGTTTTTCTGTGCAAGTTGTTTCATAGCGCTCTTATTCAATTCTTGTTTCGCGTTACCCTTATCAATTTCATCCTTTCTGTCCTTAAGCTCCGCAAATCCCTGGTTCGTATATCCCTCATCCAGCAGCACCGCCAAATTGTGCGTAATATTTTCGATCAACACGCTCAGTGCCTCTCCCAATCCTTCCAGATCCTTGCTCTTCACCTTTTTTCTAACCTTGCTAATACCAAAATCCTTCACCGTCACATCCAGTTTTTTTCCGGCATGCTTCACATATCCTTCCAGCGTTCGCATAAAACCCCTCAATCCATCCACCTTCTTATACAGATCCCTCGTAAACTTTTTATTCTGCCCCCTCAAAACCTTGGGTTGTTTTGCCTCCCTAAAGGCCAAAATTTTAGCCCTATGCGCATCCACATACGCCTGATCAAACCTTTGAGCATAATTATTAAAATCTGCCAGGTCCCGCGTAAGGTTTCCCGACAAAATATCTCCCATTGCCAGTGTTTCTGCATTTTTTATAACCATAATATCATCTATTTGGCCCACTCCGAAAACTATCAAAAAGAAGAATGCCACTTAAACTCCAAAACACACAAAAGCCTAACAATAGAAACTCTATTTTTTGGTGAAATTTGGTGTTTTTGTGATTTGGTGGCAAATTGAACTTTTCGGTTTTGACCCATCAATTTACTTCTTTAAACAAAACAAACAAAATTAATAAAAATTACTTAAGAGATAGTAAAGATTTCCTATAAGATATCAAAAAATACCATTAGTATTTTTAAAATTACTAAAAAGATATTGAATAAGACTGAAAATATAACAATAAAAACCAAAAAGATTAAGAGTTCAACCTAACAGATATTATAATAACCCCATGAGATATTATCAATTCCCAACATTTCTATTAAAATAAAAATTCCTGTCTCAAAATTTGAAAAGTCTATCAAAAAGATAAAAAGGTTTTTTCCCCTTATTTCAACTCCCCCCCTGTGTCTTCGGTCTTCTTCGGAAACAACAGCGAAGCCGCAATGCTGATGACCAGTGTGCCCAGCACAATATAAAGCGACCAGGCCGTCGTGAAACCGATTTCTTTCAACCATTCGCCGAAGAGGAGTTTGACGCCAATGAAGGTGAGCAGGAAGGAGAGGCCTATTTTGAGAAAACGGAAGAGGTCGATGACATTGAGCAAGAGGAAAAACAAGGAACGCAGTCCGAGTATGGCAAAGATGTTGGAGAAAAAAACGATGTAGGGATCTTTGGTGATGGAAAAAATGGCGGGTATGGAATCGGTGGCGAAAATGACATCGGAGAATTCGATGACCAACACTACTATGAAGAGGGGGGTGAAAAAGAATTTGCGGTTTTTGCCTTTGATGAAAAAGCGGTTGCCAACGTATTTGGGAAATACCCTGAAATGTTTGGATGTGAAGCGAACTACGGGATGGCGGGCGACATCGATGTTTTCGTCGGCTTTGTTGCGCTCGATGAACATTTTGATGCCCGTGTAGACCAGCAACGCCCCGAAGAGATAGAGGAACCAGGAGAACTGCTGAATGAGCACCGCACTGCCGAAGATGAAAATGAATCGCATGACAAGTGCCCCCAAAATGCCCCAGAACAATACGCGCTTGAAGTATTTTTTTTGTACGCCGAATGCGAAAAAGATCATGATCATGACAAAAAGATTGTCGACCGAGAGGGATTTTTCGATGAGATAGCCGGTGATGTATTCGAGGGAAAGATTGCGGTTGTAGACGCTGAGAGCCTCCTGATAGCTGAGGCCATCGATGTTGACGGGTTGTTTGTATTTGGCTACTTCGGTCTTTATGCCCTGGATGTCGGAGATGCCGTGAATCCACTGTCCGTGGTAGCGTATGACGAAATAGAAACTAACGGCCAGTATGATCCAAAACAGTGACCAAATCATTGCCTCTTTGGATTTGATGACATGGTTTTTCTTACCTATCACCTTGAGATCGAGAAAAAGCAGGATCAGGATGAAGATGTTGAAGGCAAGGAAGAAGAGGGTTTGTTTGGCGAACATTGTTTTTAGGCTTTTAGGCTTTTAGACTATTAGGCTGTTAGGTTGGATTGTTTTATTGTTAAATTGCTAAATTGTTACATTGTTAGTGGCTATTGCCAAATTACGTTATTTGAAGGTTACTTTGATGTTCACGATTTCGGGGTGGTTGCCAATGCGGACGGGGGGACCCCAGGTGCCTACGCCGCAAGAGACGTAATATTGGGTGTTGTCGATACGGCGGTAGCCCCAATCGGGATGGTAGATGGCCTGGGTGATATAGTTGAAAGGAAACATCTGTCCGTTGTGGGTATGGCCCGAAAACTGAATATCGACGCCATTGCGGGCGGCTTCTTCGAGATGAAAGGGCTGATGATCCATGAGTATTACCGGGTAGGATTTGTCGACATCAGCCATAATGGAGTCGAGGCTTTTGCGGTTTCGGCCCGTGAAACGGGGCATATCTTTATCGTTTCGGCCGACGAGCCAGAAACAACTGTCGATGAGGATGGCGGTATCGCGGAGATACTTTACTTTATGCTGTTCGAGATATTCGACTGCGGGGCCCACTCCGCCTATGAACTCGTGATTGCCGGTGATGGCATAGGTGCCGTAT
>CAZNRQ010000465.1:0-3256 GCA_964574845.1 uncultured Bacteroidales bacterium | reverse complement strand
TCTTCGGCCTTGTCGGAATTGTATTTGGAAATGCGGTCGATGGGTATCTTACGCAAACGATGGATATCTTCTATGGTCACCTCACGAACGAACATTTCAGTATAAGGTTTCAAACCTCCGTCAATGGCTTCGTCAATTTCTTTATCGGTCTTGGCTTTGCGCATCAACTGATACACTTCTTTCTCAATAAAGATTCGTTCCAGTGATGCGAAATGCAGGTTTTCAAGACATTCTGCTTTCTGAATTTCAAGTTCCAGTTGCAGCAGGTCAAGGGTATTCTGAACCGAAGTTTCCAGTATCTCTTGAACCGTGATGAAACGCGGTTTCTTATTGTCGATGATGCAACAAATAGGCGATATGCTTACTTCGCAGGCAGTAAAAGCATAGAGTGCATCAATGGTGGTATCGGGCGAAACGCCGGGCATCAGATGTATAACTATCTCAACATTCTCAGCCGTATTGTCGTCTATCTTGCGGATCTTTATCTTGCCTTTATCGTTGGCGGTGACTATACTTTCGATAAGACTGACCGTGTTCGTCCCGAAAGGAATTTCTTTAATCTCCAGAGTCTTCTTATCAACCTGGTTGATGCGGGCACGAATGCGAACCTTGCCTCCGCGTGCGCCGTCGTTATATTTCGAGCAGTCGGCCATACCACCGGTAATGAAATCCGGTAAAAGCTCAAACTCTTCTCCTTTCAGGTGGGCAATGGAAGCATCAATCAGTTCAATAAAATTGTGTGGCAATATCTTTGACGACAATCCCACACCAATACCTTCTACGCCCTGTGCCAGCAATAGCGGAAATTTCACCGGAAGTGTAACAGGTTCTTTGTTTCTTCCGTCGTACGAAAGCTGCCAGTTGGTGGTCTTGGGATTGAAAACCACATCCAGTGCAAATTTCGACAGACGAGCCTCAATATAACGAGGGGCAGCTGCACTGTCGCCAGTAAGAATGTTTCCCCAGTTTCCCTGGCAATCTATTAAAAGGTCTTTTTGTCCGAGCAAAATCAAAGCTTCACCAATAGATGCATCCCCGTGAGGGTGATATTTCATGGTGTTGCCTATCACGTTGGCCGCCTTGTTGAAGCGTCCATCGTCAAGTTCTTTCAGGGAATGAAGTATGCGGCGCTGAACGGGTTTCAGTCCGTCGAGAAGATTGGGAACCGCACGGTCGAGATTAACGTAAGAGGCATAATCCAAAAACCAGTTCTTATACATCCCCGAAAGGTGCATAGTCTTGGGCAGGTCCTCGTATTCCTCTCCGCTGTGACCGTTTAAGTGTTCTTCCTGAGATTCCGTGTTCTCAATTTCTTCGCTCATTTTTACAAATCAATATTTCATTTCCAGAAACGCAAAAGTATAACTTCTGCGGCAAGAAATAGCAATGCCAGCAGTATAAAAGTTTTCCACAATTTTATCCCCTGATTCAGTTCGGTCACGGTCTGCGAAATGGGTTTGGCTTTGGAATCTATAAGCCTCACATTTTTGAGGTTTTGCTTGTCGATGATGCTTTTAATTTCTGCGGTTGTATAGCAACCCAGATTCGATTCGGCACGGTCGTAATTGAAGGAAACACTGGTCACTTCGGTCTTACCCTGCAATATGGAATAGTTCCCGTCGATGCGAATCTGGTCGTGCATCAACAGCGAGGTGCGTCCCACGGTTTTTCTTTGTCCGGGAATAATTTCCACATCCGAATCGGTTTTCTTTACCTTGAAGACATTGTCGCTCAAGGCATCTTCCCCGGAAGGGATATCAATCATCTCGTCCTTGCCAATAATATAATACAACTTCTGCTGGGCATGGCTCAACAGCGATATCTTATAAAAAGTGGGTACGAACAAAGCATGTTTAGGCAGGTTGCTGAACTGAGTCTGCAAAGGAACCGCCATCAGATAGACCTTGCCCACTCCGCACAACTGTGATGTCAGGAAAGCATCGCCGTTCTGCATCCTGAGCAGCGTTTCCTGATCGCTGCGGCTGTTTCGGCTGATAGTGTAATAAGAAAACACCTGGGGCAGGTCGATGTTCTCGGGCATACTTTCGAATACATCGCTGTAGATATTGCTTTGCAGGTTCATAAAGGATATCTTTTGGGATACCTTGTTCAGAGGGCCGTAAGTGTTGGAACCTATAGAGGAGAGGAAGGCTGCATAGTTGGCAACATCCATATCGGCGGAGGGTATCACTATGAGGTTGCCGCCGCTTCCGACGAATTTCTGAAGTTCCTGCGCCATTCCGGAAGAAATTTGTTTCACTTCGTTCAGAATGATGAGATTGTTGGAGGCAAATGCAGCATAATCAATGCTGTTTTCGGCCACATTCTGAAACTTAAATGCCGAATCGCTGCCGAGCAATGAATTCAGGTAGGGACTGGGCTGACCGCCGTTGATGCAAAGCAAGGGAATAGCAGCCTGAATATCGTAAGAGAAATAGAACTTGTCGTCGTAAATAAGGGGGTTGTCGATGATCTCGAGCAGGCCGTTGTGTATACCAGCTTCGCTGTCCATATAGGTGATGGTGATATCAACCGAGGCATTGGGGCCCACGTTGAAACTGCTGACAGCTTTGCGCGATTTGTTGAGGGTAAGTGTCAGCGGCACTTTTTCCACAGCGGTGGGCGATGAGTTCATCACACGCACCATCAGTTTTACTTTTTGTCCGACCAGATGAACGGGCGATTCGAACCAACAACTGTCGATATAAAGGTTTGTAAGGGTGTTGGACGTCAAAGGCACCAGGAAATAATCAGTTGTAGAGTCGGTTTTCATTTGGTCGAGGCGGGTGGTGTTTTTCTGGAAGTCGGAAAGCAAATAAACCAGTCGCGAGCCTTTTCCGGCCTGACTGAAAGATTCTTTCTGACGTGCAACGACATCGGGCAGACTGCGTGTCACCGGGCCTGTTTCAATTTCGCCCAGGAATCCCCCAAACTCATCCCTGTTGACAAAAAGGCGGTGCTTTGCCTCAAAATCGTTGGTCACCAACTGGTAATAATCGGAAGTTTTATAAGCCGAGGCAATGCCCGTGGCTTTGGTTTTGGCTTCATCCAACAGGGTGCCGCCGCTGCCTTCAGCCTGCATGCTAAACGAATTATCCACGTAGATACTCACATAATTAACGGCTTTGGGATTGACCGAACGGTCGGAGAGCGGGATGAAAGGCTGGGCAAAGGCAAAGACCAGGGCTATGATGGCCAGAATGCGAAGCAACAACACTATGAGGTGGCGCAATTGCGACTGTTTGCGGGTTTCCAG
>CAZNRQ010000464.1:0-3268 GCA_964574845.1 uncultured Bacteroidales bacterium | reverse complement strand
CAACCCCTTGAAAAAAGTGCTTTAACGGGAATGGATGGGTGAATTATTATTAGCTGGGGGAAAGGATTTCCCCGAGAGAGAAGCGATTCGCAGATATAAACCACGCCTTTTGGTTCGGCTGTTACAAAATTCGCATTACAACAGAACACGCCATGGAATATCTGTTTCATATAAAATCTGAAAATTTCAAATAATTTTGTTTGCAGCAAAATGTATTAGCCTAAATTTGCGATGGAAAAAACCTGATGCGGCCACACTATGACAGCAGATTGTTTTTTGTAAACCGCTTGTTCATATTAAACCAAAGGATGAAATCCATACTTATTGGGGTGTTTTTTATCATTATTTTTTCGGCAGAAAGTTTGTTAGCTCAGCCGTCTGCCAGGACATTTGATTTCGACAGTATTTACAACAAAGCCATGGGGGCAGTGAATTCCGATCCGAATACTTCACGTCAATACCTGAAAAAACTGGAGTCCTGTAAAAAACAATTATCACCGCTTCAGCAGGCGCAAACCAACTTTTTAAGGCTGAGGGTCATTTATGCCGACACCAATGCGGTTAAGGCGCTTGAAAAGAGAATGTTTTCAGCTCCTGATTCGCTCGACCCATATGAGGCACTTATTTATTCAGCCCGAAGATTTCTCGAAAAATCCATGCCCGACAAAGCCATACATTTGCTGATGGAAGCCATGAACATAGTAAAAAACGAGCCCGATAAAGCAGATTATTGCAAGATCAATTTATGCGAAGCCTACAGGCAAAAGCAGGAGTACGAAAAAGGTATTGAAATGCTGAACGGGATATTGAACAGCAAAAGCTCAGTTTCGGACATTAACCGAGCTTATGCCTGCAACCGCCTGGCCGCAATTTACGACGAATGGGGAAGCCCCAGATTTAACAGATCGGATTCGGTCGAGAAATATTCTTATCGCTGCATGGGCTTATCCGAAAAAATAAACAGTAAGTCAAACCTGGCATTATCGCAAAACGAGCTGAGTTATCTGATGGGCACTAAAAGAAAGTATGATATAGCCCTGGAATTATCTGTAAAAGCGATCAGAAATTTCCATGAAGCCGGAATGTTTTATAGTGAAATGAATACATTGATCAATCAGAGCAATATTTACATAGGATTAAAGCAATATAAGCAGGCTCTGCAAGCTGTGATGCTTGCCACCCAACTTTGTGAAATTGAAGAAAACAGGAATCTATTTATGAGGTTATACCTTGAGATTTCAAGCATTTACAAATTAACCGGAGATTATAAAAATGCATATGAATTTATAGCATTGAGCCGTTCGCTGCTGAATGATTTTTACCGCGACAGGATCAGCAGCCAGATCAACGAACAATCGGCCAAATATGATTTGTTTACCAAGGAACAAAAAATAAGAGAAGAGGAACAAAAGAATGTGTATAAGGAAAAGCAATTAATACTGCTTATAACCATCCTGATTTTCCTTTGCATTGCTTTCGTGGCAAGTTTTCTGTATTTCAGGTTAAAAAGAAAAGAAATTATAAAGCAAAAAACTATAGAGGCTATTATTCAGACCGAAGAAAAAGAGCGCAAGCGGATAGCCTCCGATCTGCACGATGGTTTGGGGCCTTTGCTGTCGGCGGCAAAACTTTATTTTCAGGCATATATTGATGCCGGAGATAAGGCCGGCAAAAACCAAATTGAAGGCAAACTTAAAAACATTATTGAAAACGCCATTGCCGATACTTCGCGCATTTCGCATAATATCAGTCCGCAGATACTGGAAGATTACGGGCTAATTATGGCATTGGAAAACTTCATCAGTGAGATCAATTTCAACGAAAACATTACATTTGAAGTAAAATTTGATATCCTAAAACGTTTCGGCCTGAAAGAGGAATTGACAATTTACCGTACCATATCGGAACTGATCAATAATACCATAAAACATGCAGGAGCCACGGTGATAAAACTGAATATTCTGCTGTCGGGCAACATGCTCAACTTATTGTATGAAGACAATGGGACAGGATTTTCGGTGGAAGAAAAAATGCAGTCGAAACAGGGAATGGGGTTGAAAAACATGGAAAGCCGCATTCATTCGCTGAAAGGAAGTATTGTTGTCGAAAACCTTCAGGGCAAGGGAATGAGAGCTGTTATTAAAATTCCGTATAAAGAAATACCTATCGATGGAACCAATTAATATTGCAATCGTTGACGATCACGACCTTTTCAGGGAAGGAATTTGCCTGGTTTTGGGGCAGATTGAAAATTTTGAAGTGGTTTTCAACACTTCCAACGGGAATTTATTTCTGGAATTTTTGCAAAGCTGTATACCCGATGTGGTGTTGATGGACATCAACATGCCCATAATCGACGGTATAGAAACCACAAGAAAAGCCTTAGAGATATGCCCGGCTCTGAAGGTAATTGCTCTGACCATGTTTTCGGACACTTCGCATTATACACAAATGATACATGCCGGGATCAAAGGGTTTATTTTGAAAAAATCGAACAAATTTGAACTTCAGCAGTCCATCAATACGGTTTACGGGGGAGGCAATTATTTCAGCCAGGAAATTCTGCAAAAAATGGCTTTTCAGTCGCTCAACTTTCAGGACCATGCTGACAAATTTACACTGCGCGAACTGGAGGTTCTGCATCTGGTTTGCAAAGGCCAAACCTCTCAGGAAATTTCCGACAAACTCTTTATCAGTGTGAAAACGGTGGAAACGCACCGCAACAATATTTTTCAAAAAGCCCGTGTGCGCAATAGCAGCGAGTTGATTGTTTGGGCCATTAAAAACAATTATTTTTCCATCTAAATCCAAAGCATCCCTCCATCTGAAATTTGATGCCAGAGTCTCCCTGTCATGGAGAGCTATTACAATTAAGGGTTTACCCTGATATAAAATCCAAGAATGCCATGATACGTTATATTATTGGCCACTGTAGTTTTGTATTCCATTTTCATTAATGCCGTGATCAATATTATTGTAATTGAGCGAAACAAAATTTTTCGCGAAAGCCTGACAACCGTCCTCGACCAGATCCCTGACTTCAGGGTGATTTCAGACACTGATAATGCCGCTGATTTGAAGTTCATCAATCAAAAGGCGACCCATCTTATGCTTATAGATTACAACTTAGGGAAACAAGCGTGCGAGGAAATTATCAGCAAAACACTTTCGCTGGCTCCTGCCATGAAAATTTTGCTTTTGGCAAATAGTAAAGAAGAGTGTCAATACAACAGTTTTAAAACCATAGAAACCATTCAGAAAAGTTCAT
>CAZNRQ010000463.1:0-3273 GCA_964574845.1 uncultured Bacteroidales bacterium | reverse complement strand
CTACCCCGGCTGGAAACCCGATCTGAACTCTAAAATTCTGGAAGTTTCGAAAAAATCCTTCGAAAAACTCTTCGGGAAACAACCCATCGTCAAAGCCATACATGCCGGATTGGAATGCGGACTGATAGGCGAGAAATACCCGGGCATAGATATGATATCTTTTGGACCTTCCATGCTGGGCGTTCATGCCCCCGGCGAAAAGATTGAGATACACACGGTTCAGAACTGCTGGGATCTTCTGGTGGAGGTGATGAAGTCGGTGTAGAAAGTCAGAAGACCGAAGATTGCCCCATAGGCAATAGCTTAAGACAAGAAAAAGCCTGCATAATGCGTGCAGGTTTTTTTTATGGGGGGTAAGGATATCACATATTTCTCCGAATCCTAAGTCCTTCTCGTCCAAATCTGTTTTTATACTTCTTCCACTCACTTTTTCGCAAACAAAATCCCCCCAATCCCCGACATATTTTTATTAAAAAAGAAAAAAATATTTTCACAACTATACAAATATTTTCGGCTTTTCTACGTTATATATATTAGATAAGGAAGAAATACTTTCCTGATTCTAGGTATTGATTCTTTCATAAATCCTAAAGTCATGAAAACCAATCAGTATTATATCCGCTACAACATTGCCTCGCTTGCCGGAGCGAAACGGTTTATTTTTTATTGACCTAACATCGTGAGCAATGAGTCATACTACAAACCATACTGATGAACCCCTGCCTCATGATCCTGAAAAGAACTTTGCAGGCTTTAAAGGTAAAAGTGAAGATGCGATAAGCATCAGGCGTCTGGCCGATGCGTATGCCAGCGATATTCAGGGCAGCAACATACTGATCACCGGCGAGAGGGGAGTGGGCAAAGAAGTATTGGCCGGGCTGATACATAAGAACTCGGTAAGCGTAACCGATAAAAAGGTTTTTGTAACCTGCAACTGCAGCGCCCTGCCCGTCGATCTGGCCGAAAGCGAATTGTTTGGCCATGAGAAAGGTTCATTTACCGGGGCCTTGAACAAGCACAAAGGTTTTTTTGAGCAAGCCGAAGGCGGAACTTTATTTCTCGACGAAATTGGCAATCTGGAATTGCGTTCACAAGGCAAATTTCTGAGGGTAATCGAATCGCGCAAATTCAAAACTGTTGGCGGCGAAAAAGATATTGAGTTCAAAGGCCGCTTGATTTGCGCTACCAATAAGGCGCTCGATCAGCAGTGCATGGAAAATCTTTTTATGAATGATTTGTTGAGCCGCATCGATGTGCTTCAGATTCACATCAGTCCCTTGCGCGAGCGCAGACAAGATATTCCTGTGATGATTGATCATTTCACCCGCGTGTACGGCAAAATTTATGCTCCGGGACGGGAAGTTTCTATGGAGCCCGATATGATGAAACTACTGCTGGCCTATTCCTATCCCGGCAATGTGCGCGAAATGGATAACATATTGCGAAGGGCATTTTTGCTGCTGAGTTATGATGCTACCAACGTGTTGAAAAGTGATTATATTATGTTACAACCTGCCGGCTTCGTTTCACAACACACATCCAACCCCACGGATCTGGAGCATTGTTTGCAGATGATAATTGATAATCTTGTCAATTATATTGGTACTAATCTTAAGCTTTTTCGCAAAATGAATGTTCCTGACCTGCCAATATTATATCCAAAGCAAATTGTGGACGAAAGAATCATACGCGAGATCTTCCGGGCTACAGAATATAACAAAGGAATGACAGCACGTTTAGTAGGAATGACCACCGATCAACTCCGAAAATATAAGAAACCTTAAAACCATTCGTAACCGTTGCCCTTACAACCCTAAAGCGAGCTGCCTCAAACATTCTTATCATCTCTGCCATCTGCAATTTTACCTCTATAAGTAAAATTACAGGTACAATTGCAGGATTCTGGTGGTTGAATACCTGCCAACATTCAGTTAAATAGTTAGTTGTAATTTCTGGCATTGCCTTTGCGTATTTATATACGTTGCAAAAAAACCACGTTCCTTGATTCATGTTTACAGATTAATGAAGGAAAGCCCGGCATGTATCTCTGATATCATGGGAAGGCAGTAGGGGGTGATCAGAAAATTAACGCTGGCTTTCGTAAAATGAAGAATAGCTTTCATAAAATGAAGAATGGCTTTCATAAGATGAAGAATGGCTTTCATAAACTGTAGAATAGCTTTCATAATACGACGAAAGGCTTTCATAAAATGAAGAATAGCTTTCATAAAACGAAGAATGGCTTTCGAAAAACGAAGAATAGCTTTCATAAAATGAAGAATGGCTTTCATAAATCGAAGAACAGCGTTCATAAACTGAAGAACAGCGTTAAATTAATTTGCAAAGATTAAACAATAGAAAATGAGTTAATTAAAAATTTGTAGAACCCCAAAAACCTAATACCATGGCAACCGCAAGATTCTCCTACATCCCGTCAAAATTTGTCCCACAGATAGATACCTTAGACAACCTTCAGCTTACTGAGGGCACCCCTCCCAATACAAAAAAATATCAGGATTGGCATTGGACCCAGGATGAAAGCGAACAGGTAACCGAGTTCAGAAAACAAACAGATGAGTTTTGGGCACTAATAGGTACAAAACGAAACTGCCCTCCGGGGGTGAAAGACGATTTGAATTTGTTGATCGTAAATTTTATGAATTTTGATCATGGCAAAATCGAACCTCATCACCTGCTCAATAAAATTGCCGACTTTGGCAGCGTCGACGATTGCCGCACCGTGGGCATTAAGGCCGGGACCGTCCTGGCTAAGGCTCCTGAACAAGGAAGCGACACCCCGGTGGAGGAAAAAATCAAGACTCCTGTCATGTATTTACGGCAGAATCTGCCCAATCAGCAGTTGTTTGCTGTGAGAGATCCCGATGCTCCCGATAGCCGCGCTCTGCCCAAAGGCATGCGTTGCGCCAGGGTGTTTCGCTTCATCGGCAAAGATGCACCTACTTCTCCAACACAATATGTGGGGGTGGGCAATGCCAAAAGGGGATTATTTCTGAGCAAATTTGATAATCTGAATTTAGATTCCAAGGAAAAACTGTTTTCCTATCACTATGCCTGCTACGAAACCACCAGGGGCGAACTACTCTTACCCGGTGTGGTGGTGGTTTGCGAGATATTTGTTCCTTCGGTTTAGTTTGATCACCCGCATGCACTGAAATGTTTGTCCCCTGCCAATATAATAAAAAAGGTCTGTTCAACTTGAACAGACCTTTTTTATACAATATATTATATACCCCTAAAATCCGATATCCACTC
>CAZNRQ010000462.1:0-3282 GCA_964574845.1 uncultured Bacteroidales bacterium | reverse complement strand
GGATTATAAAAAGGCTGAAAAATTTGTTTCTAAAACCATAAAAAAACAGCCTTTAAATGTAGGATTGGGAGTAGACCTTGGGTACCTTTATTTGCTCGAACAGGAGAATGATAAGGCAAAAAAGCAATTCGAAACCGTCATAAAACAATTACCCGAAGATAAAGATCAGATCAATAATCTGGCAAATGCCTTTCTGCAGCGAGACCAGATTTCCTATGCGCTGAAGACTTACGAACAAGGACAAAAGCTCCTGAAGAATTTTTATAATTTCAATCTGGAACTGGCACAAATTTATCTAAAACAGAATGATTTCCAGTCCGCTCTTGATCAGTACTTACAGTACATCACTTCATACCCTGATGAACTTGAGCAAATTCAATCAAAACTGCAAGACATTCTCCAGGACGATCCGGATAATTCAAAAAATACCGTCTTCAAAAACACTCTATTGCAGCGCATCAAGAAAAACCCTGACATTAAATCTTTTCCATTAATGTTGTTGTGGTATTTTATGCAAGAAAAAGAATTCGGTCCGGCAGTTATTCAGGCCAAGGCGATAGATAAAAGGTTTAGCGAAGATGGGTCAAGGATTATTATGCTGGCAAGGGTGGCGGCTTCTAACGGATATTATGACGAAGCTATAGATTGCTACGACTATATAATTGCAAAAAAAGGCGATTTCTCTATTTATTATGAAGCAGCCCAGGTAGAAAAGATAAACACGAAGTTTTTGAAAATTACCACCTCCCCTTTCCTGTCAAAAACGGATATACTTCTGCTTGAGGAAGAATACAAGGCCTTATTATCGAAACAGGTTGAGAACAATTACTCCTTGCAATTGATCAAAAACCTGGCTCATTTGCAGGCATTCTACCTTGATAAAACTTCCGAAGCTACCGAACTTCTTCAAAAGGGCCTATTATTTAAGAATTGTTCAGCCGATCAATTGGCCCAATGCAAGATTGAACTGGCCGACATTTTGGTTCTGACTGGAAATGTTTGGGATGCCAGTCTGCTTTATATGCAGGTTGATAAAGCCTTCAAAAACGATGTTGTTGGCTTCGAAGCAAAGTTCCGTAATGCCAAGCTTTATTATTATATTGGTGAATTCGAATATGCCAAAGCACAACTGGATATACTTAAGGCTGCTACATCCAAGCTCATTGCAAACGACGCCATGCAGCTGTCATTGCTAATCACTGATAATCTGGATGCCGATAGTTCATTCACTGGCCTGAAAATGTATTCACATGCTGACCTCTTGCTTTTTCAGAACAAGGACGATGATGCTCTCATAACCCTCGACTCAATAAACCACATCGGTCTATACCATCCTTTATTTGATGAAGTTTTGTTTAAAAAAGCCCAAATTAAAATCAAACATCAACAATTTGCCGAGGCTGATAGTCTCTTAACCAAGCTTATTAATTTATATTACGATGACATACTGGCCGACGATGCTCTCTTCTTATTAGCAGACATCAACTTTAAATATCTAAATAACCCTGAACGAGCCAAAGAAATGTATCACAAAATACTTTCCGATTTCCCAGGGAGCATATATGCCGTAGAAGCACGAAGCCGCTATCGCACACTTCGCGGCGACAAAATAAACTAATGATGTACGTTCGACCAAAAAAACATTTTGGACAACATTTCCTGAAAGATGAGAACATTGCTCTTCAAATAAGCAATAGTCTCAGCATGCACCAGAACTATAAACAGGTTCTGGAGATTGGTCCAGGCACGGGCATCCTTACAAAATATTTATTTAGTTCAACCGCTTATCAAACCCGTTTAATTGAAGTGGATACCGAGGCCTATCAATATTTGCTCGAAAAGTATCCCGACAAAAAAGACATGATTATTCTGGGCGATTTTCTGCGACTCGATTTATCTGCATTGTTTTCCGAACCCTTTGCAGTTATAGGTAACTTCCCTTATAATATATCAAGCCAAATATTGTTTGCAGTATTGGAAAACCGCAATCTCGTTCCGGAAGTAGTCGGTATGTTCCAGAAGGAAGTAGCCATGCGCATTGCAGCAGGGCCCAATTCAAAAGTATATGGTATAATAAGCGTATTACTTCAGGCTTTCTACGATATCGAATATCTTTTTACTGTTGACGAGCATGTGTTCAATCCACCTCCCAAAGTAAAATCAGCCGTTATCCGTCTGAAGCGTAACAATGTTCAATCTCTTGGATGTGATGAGCAGTTGTTTACAAAAGTTGTCAAACAAGCCTTCAACCAGCGACGGAAAACCCTGCGCAATGCCCTACGTGGTCTCAATATGAACCCCGAATTGCTTGCTTCCGACATACTGAACAAACGTGCCGAACAGCTATCTGTCGCCGATTTTTTCGAAATCACAAATAAAATTATGGTGTGAATTGTTCTGACGCTAGCGCCTTAAATACTTCCCTCTTGTCCCTTAATAAAATTGTATAGAAACTCTCGGGCCCTGAAAAGCTGTGCCTTAACCGTACCCAGCGGAAGCTCCATTTCTTCAGCTATCTCTTCATACGATAGCTCCTCAAAATATCGAAGTGTGACCAGTTGCTTATAATGGGGCTTTAGTTTATCAACAACTTCGCGCATAAGCATGATCTTTTGTTTCTCGATCATTTTTTCTTCCGGATCCTGTCCGTGGCCGGGGATGTTATGCGACATTTCTATACCATCCTCATCATCATATACACGGTTGATCGAAAGCAGATCAATTTTTTTCTTGCGGATAAAATCTATGCAATTATTCGACGCTATCTTAAAAAGCCAGGTACTGAATGCATAATCCGGAGTATATTGTTCCAATCGTTTAAATGCCTTGCCGAATGCCTCAATGGTCATATCTTCCGCATCATCCGGATTATTCGTCATTTTGAGCAACATAAAATAAATGGCATCCTTGTACAAACCCATCAATTGAGCGTAGGCTTTCTGATCGCCTTTTTTGGCAAGCTCAACCAATTTTAGGTCGCGCATTCCTTTGTCGGTCAAATTCGGATTCACTTCCATCGGCTTTCTTGTTTAAATGAATTCGAAAACATTATCCACATATTGAAGAAGATTAAGAACAATTCCAGAAAGGGGGATAAAAACAACATTTTCTTTTCATTTAATTTAACCATTGCCTTCCTTGTTACAATTAACTGACTTCCTAATCGTAATAAGAACAGCGAAAATACAATTATTATTGTGTATAAATGCAGAAACATGGCCAAAATTATTGCTCCCAGAGCATAAAAAGCCAAAGTACTCAACGGAAACAAAGATAAAAGAA
>CAZNRQ010000461.1:0-3283 GCA_964574845.1 uncultured Bacteroidales bacterium | reverse complement strand
GCAAGCGGTCTGAATGCAAACGAAATTCTGATCAACGATGCCAACACACAGATAGTAATGGTGGCAGGCGATGCAGGACTCTATCGTTCCACCGACGGGGGCTCTACATTCACTCAATTGTATGCACAGAAATGTTTCGATATAAAACTCAACCTCGCCAATAGCAGTATTGTTTATCTGGTGAAAGACAATCCGACACTTAAGATTTGCGAATTCTACACTTCAATCAATTCGGGCGCCACCTGGACACAGCAAACCACAGGATGGTACACTTCCACCGACACCGCCCGCAACGATGGAGGAGCCAGAATAGGCGTCACTCCTGCCGATCCCAACCGTGTGTATGCTTATCTGATAGGTGAAGCCAAAGTTAATGATTACGGATATATAGGAGTATACAAAAGTACGGATGGAGGAAGCAGCTGGACACTTCCCAATGGTCCAGCCGGAGGTCCTTACACCGCCACACATCCCAATCTGGCCTATGGTACCACTTCATGGACCTATCATCAGGGATTCTATAACTGTGCCATTATGGTTTCAGCCACCGATCCCAACAAAATATTGATAGGAGGCCTCAACATGTGGCGCAGCAACGATGCAGGCGCTACCTTCGAACCGGTGGCCGGATATGTTTCGGGCGGCAATCTAAGCATTCATGTCGACATGCAGGATTTTCGTGCCATAGGCAACAACTATTGGGTGACTACGGATGGAGGTATTTATACTTCACCCGACTTCTTCGCCACTACCACAACTCATAAAACCAGTGGTATTCGAGGCTCCGAATATTGGGGATTTGGCTCAGGATGGAATCAGGATGTGTTGGTAGGTGGATTATACCACAACGGAAATATTGCTTACTACGAAAATTACGGCGAGGGCAATTTCCTTTCGCTGGGAGGTGGCGAAGCCAGCACAGGCTACGTTAATCCCGGAAATAATATGAAGACCTATTTTTCGGATATTGGCGGCAAATATCTGCCCGAAAATATTGTGGATGCTGTAGTATCTTTCGGTTTGGGAATGAGTCCCAACGAAAGTTATTATCCCGGCGAATCCAGCGAAATCACCTTCCTTCCCTCCTGCTACAACATAGGATTTTTAGGGAAAGACAACAAGTTATGGAAAACCACCGATGGAGGAGCCTCCTTCAGTTTATTGAAAACATTTGGAACCAATACCAACAATCAGGTAAAATACATTCAAATTTCCCGAAGCAATTCACAAGTGATGTATGTGAATCAGCAGCCTCAATCGGGCAGCACAGGCACTCTGTGGAAAACCATCGATGGAGGCACCACGTGGACATCAGTTACTATTCCTGCAGGAAACAGTCGGGTGATGCTGTTGGCGCTGGATTATACCAATCCCAATGTTTTGTGGATATCCTATACCTATGGAGCCAATGGTTCCAGAATATTCAAAACCATCAACGGAGGCAGCACCTGGACCAATCTTTCGACCGCTATGTTAAATGGCGAAGATGCTCATAGCCTGGCTGCCATACCCAACACCAACGGCGGAATTTATTATTGTTCAGGTAGAACAGTATTCTATCGCAACAACACCCTTACCGATTGGCAACTGTTTAACGACAGTCTGCCGGCCTATTTCAATTCGGATATCGCCCACCCTTTCTTCCGCGATGGAAAGCTACGCATAGCTTCTTACGGTAAAGGGATTTGGGAAAGCCCTCTGTATGAGCAGCCTTCTTCGCCTGTGGCACAGATCATGGTAGATAAGCTTCAGCAAACCGTAGTTTGTGTGGCCGATTCTTTCTATTTTGATGATTATTCGGTATTAAATCACAGCGGAGCCAGCTGGCAATGGACATTTCAGGGAGGAAATCCTTCCACTTCCAACCTCAGGAATCCCCACGTATATTTCAGCAGCCCTGGTACTTATCTGGCAACACTTACGGTAACGGATGGCATTGGACATTCAGCAAGTGATTCACTGTATGTAAACGTTAGTGCGTTTGTTCCACCATTATTGGTTCAGGAAGGATTTCAGGCAAGTTTCCCTCCTTCAGAGATCATGATAGTAAATCCCGAGAATGATGCACAGTGGTCGTTGAATTCAGCGGCCGGAGGCTTTGGCGGTAGTTCGCAATGTGCCATCTTCGACAATTTCGATAATGATTCTCATGGCAATTGGGACGATATGCGGGTTTCGGTAAATTTCGCCAACCCTACCACAACCAATTTGGTTTTTGATGTGGCTCATGCTTGTTACGGAGGACAATATACTGATACCCTCGAAGTGCTGGTCTCTGCCGATTGCGGGCTTACTTTTACTCAGGTGTACAAAAAATGGGGAAATACTTTGGCTACTGCGCCCAACAATTCAAATTATTATACTCCCACTGCCAGCGAATGGAGGAAAGACACGGTGCATCTCTCGGCTTTTGCGGGTACCGCGCATCTGTTGGTAGCCTTCCGCAATATAGGTTTGTGGGGAAACAACATTTACATCGACAACATCAACCTTCCTTCCTACACAACTTCTGTAAATGAGACAAAGGCTGTTACTATGGAAGTTTTCCCTAATCCGGTCGACCACAACGGATTTCTTACCATTACCAATCCATTGAACGAAGAGGTGATTATCACTTTATTTGATGGAAAAGGAAGCAGGATGTTCAAAAACAAGATTGCAGCGTCTACAAATCTGGATTTGAGTCAGTACAACCTTTCGGCAGGCATCTATCATTTGAATTTACAGGGCGAAACCAGAATAATGAATTATAAGCTTCTGATAGAATAGCTGATTTCGGATTTTTTGCATAAAACTGTCAGTAGTATCCACATTTTGAATAGAGTATAAAGACATAGGGCAATTTATAAACAGATAAAAAAAATGATAACCGAACAAAAATTAAGAGAATTTGTTGAAGCCAGCGAAACGGTCAATCGAATTGAATCTTTGCTCTCAAAAAAACTTGAGTTCGGACGTTGTGAAGCAGGCAGGGATAGTTTTAAAGGACTGCCAAAAGATCTGGAAGATTTTGGCATCATGGATACTGATCACCTGGAAAACTCAATGAAAGCGAAGGCAGAAGAAATCATTTATCGTCAACGCATCGAAATAGCTGGTGATGGAACCGTTTGTTTTGAAAAGGGTTCTTCTCTGAAATGGTTAATTCAATTGCTTGGTGCAAAAGGTTAATAACTGATCAATTTCTTTATTAGTAGTAATGATTGGTTTCTGTTTCATTATAGTCCCTTTTTACCTAATTAGGGCCAAAAGGTTAGCATCAGATTAAATTATATCGATTTTT
>CAZNRQ010000460.1:0-3296 GCA_964574845.1 uncultured Bacteroidales bacterium | reverse complement strand
GTAGAAATAGCCATTAAAAAATATTTGACTTTAAAGTATTTAAAAGTCGCATTTTTAGTTTTTTTCTGTCCATTAATCATTTTTTTTGTTGCGTTTGCTTATATATCGGATAATTTCGTCGTAAATAGTTTGTCATCCACCACCGTACTCCAAATTGATTTGATATTAGCCATAGTATATGCCCTGATTTTAATATTAGTTTTTCGGGAAAAAGAAAGCACTATAAATCGAATCGCATCTTTAAAGGTTTATAGGACTGTAATATGGGTTATGATTCCTGTGTTTTTTGTGTTTGTTATTGAACAAGTAATGACTATTTACAGAACTTTCCAGGATATGGCATTTCGTTTTTGGCCTGAAGCTCCGCTTACTGTGGTGCATTTTAGTTTATGGAATAGATTGATTTTGGCTCCTAACGCACTATGGTTTTATGTTTCGAGATTGTTTTTAGTCCAACCCCAAAATCCAATGATCCCTTATCCTACACATTTTTCTGGAGGAGGATTGCCGCTGGGTATGATTACTATTGCAGTGATAGTTTATGCAATTTTGGCTGGATTAATCTATTTATTATTCAAATATTTCAGGGATAATAAAATTGTGGTTCTGGGTGCTATATGGTTTGCTGCAAGTATCAGTATCGTAATGCATATAATTCCGATTGAAGGCAGGGTACTTGTGGCCGACAGGTATGCCTATCCTGCCTATATTGGATTGTTTCTGATTGTTGGCTCATCGGCTGATTTCTTATTACAACGATTCAAAAAAGTTTATGTTTATTCAGGGGTGATAATTATTGTAATTATTTTCTCAATTTCCACATATAGGGGTATAGATACCTGGAAAAGTTCAAAGAATCTTTGGCAACAAGCCTTAAAAGAAAACCCTATAAATCATTACGCCATGTATAGTCTCAGTTTGGCTTATTTTGCTGAGGAAAAGCAGCCGGAAAAAGCGTTGCAATATTTGGATAATGCTATTAAACTTAAAGAAGATTTCCAATATTATAATAACAGGGGACGTATTCGCTATGCTTTGAATGATTTGATTGGAGCACTGTCAGATTTCGACAAATCAATTATGGTTGATACTGTAAATTTTTCTGCCTACAATAACCGGGGTGCAATTCAGCAACAATTGGTGAATTTTAAGGCCGCACTTTCTGATTTTAATAAAGCAATAAAACTAAAACCTGATTTTGCTGAGGCACTGAACAATCGTACTAAAGTGTTAAGATTAATCACTCTTGACAGCGTTGTTAAGAATAATGCGTTTGTAGCTCCTGAGATAAAACCAGAAGTTTTGGATTTCCTTCAACGAACCGCCCAAATCTATATAAATCAAAAGGAATTTGAAAAGGCAACCTATTATCTTAATAAAGGAATTGAATTAGCTCCTTCAGAACAAACTTTCCATGAAATGCTTGCAGTGATGTATCAGCAAAATAAAGAGTTTGATAAGTCTTTAGATGCATTTAATAATGGCTTGTTTTATTTGCCGGGTAATTTAACATTAATATTAGGCAGAGGACTGACTTATCTTGATATGGGTGATAAAGAAAAAGCTTGTAAAGACTTTACTTTTGGAGCTGAGAGAGGTGATAATGACGCTGCAAATATGAAAATTAAGGTATGTGGAGACTTAAAATGAGATTTACTGCTTTTTCCTGTTAATTTATAACTCTTAGAATTCCTCTAACTTATTCTTCCATCATATTAAAATCAGAAATACTATCCCAAGAATTCTATTGGCTGATATAATATTTTAATTTCAAAAAATATTTTTGGTGAGCACAATAATACAATCAATTTTCCGTTTTTTTTATTAAATTAAAACACATAGGAATGTGCTAAACCTGTACCTTGCATTTTTGAAATAAGTAGAATTACTTTTTAAGTGTAATGGTTTTGTTGGTTATGAAAGCTGCAGTTCTTGTTGCAATAGTTTGTTTCACTGATTTTTCAACGGTTAAAACTACCCTATTCTGGTTTTGGCCAAATACTATCGTTATCAAGAGGTATACAGTAATTCATTTACCAGTAACGGTTGTATCCGAATTGATAGCGATAATTATCAATCGTAATACAGATGGTTTTCGTCAGAAAACGACCGTTTTTTGGCCAAATACGGTCGTACTTGGCCAAAATACGGTTGTATTTGGCCAAAATACGATAGTTAATGAACAGGTTCCTGTTCTTATCAATTCAATAACTCCTGTATATTGTCGATATACTATTGTATTCGTACCATTCATTATCACACTTCGCCAGAATATTAATGTCAACGGGTATAAGACTTATTTAGTGCATTTTGATGGAATTGTGCTGACAGAAAATACCTTATGCCCTCCTTCCAACTATGCATTCCCTTCAGACTATAGACATAGCAGGGGAAATGCTTCATTATATAAGTATTTGCCCACCCATTGTATGCAGGATAGCAGGCTGTGGTATGTGCAAGTATCCCTAACCCTATTTATTAACTTAGTAGAATTTAAGTATTATGCCACGAAGAAAGGTCATAATTAGCTATGTGCACTTCTCAACCGAAGAGCTCATTGCACTTACCTGGTTCATTTTGTCAAAAATGACGGGTAATGGAGATTTTACTACCCCCGATCCTACACTTGCTGAAGTGAAGATCGATTTGGAGGATCTCGAGACTAAGAATACTGCTGCTATGGAGGGCGGACGAACAGCGCATGCACAAATGATGGAAGCGCGGATAAAGCTGTTGGAAACTCTTCGTAGTCTAGGTCTGTATGTGGAGAAGATTGCGAAAGGCAATCTGTCCATCATGCTGGGCAGTGGCTTTCCTGTTTCGAGTGTTCCACATCCGAAAGATCGTCCCGACTTCTGGGCAACGTATGGCACCAATTCAGGAGATATCCTGTTAGGGTGCAAAACTTTTCCCAGGGCTAAAGCGTATGTATGGCAGCGTTTTGTTGGTGATGCACCTCCCACGAATGAAAATCAGTGGATATGGTTCATGGTCACTACAAAAGCCCATACTGAAATTTCAGGACTTATCATGGGTGGGCTAGTTTGGTTTCGCTGCTGCACCGTCACACCCGACGGAATGCTGAGATGGAAAGATGCTATCAGCATTATGGTAGTGTAAAAAAGTAGTATTAACCATTATCAAAGGCTCTTACCGTGAACGCAAGGGCCTTTTTTTATAATCTTAAAATCAAAAATTTAATCGAAAAGCGATAAGAAATTTGAAGATTCAAACTTAAACTAACAATTATAAGATTATACAAATAGGGGTAAATAAAAAAGTCCTCCGAAGAGGAC
>CAZNRQ010000459.1:2614-3296 GCA_964574845.1 uncultured Bacteroidales bacterium | reverse complement strand
AGCTCCTGAGTTTTCAGGAGCTTTTTTATAAGATCTTTTCTGAAATGAACTTCTTTATAAACTGAAAAGCTGATTCCAAATTTTCGGCAGCTTTCGGAGTCAGTTCTTCTATAAAATCAAATTCATAAGCCTTCACATGGAGCACATAAGCCTGAGGAGTCTTACCATACAACTTACGGCAAAGATCTATCACGTAAGAGGTAGAAACAGCATGCATAGTAAATTCAATGGTGGCATCATTGGGCTGAATGGTTTCGAGTTTAAAATCCTCTACTTCTTCCACAACAGAAGCATCCACAAAAATCACGGTTTCATAGTCGGCCACCACAGCCGAGTCTTCAATATTTAACTGGTAATTGCAATCCGTATAAATATCGGTTAGTTTATCCTCTTCAATCCAGTCATCCACCATTTCAACAAAGCGGGCACCAATGCCATCATCCTGACGGCCGGGGTTGCCGTAACCGTAAATTAAAAGTTTTTTCATACTGTAAATGAGTTTCTAAAAAAAAGTCCGCCTTAGAGCGGACTTTTCAATTATATTTCGAACGAATTATGACCGATAGTGATCCATTTCTTCGCCGTTTGCGTTGTATAATTTGATATCAAGCGGCATTTTTCCCAAAGCATGTGTTGCACAGCTTAAGCAAGGATCATAAGCGCGGATAGCAATTTCTACGGC
>CAZNRQ010000459.1:0-2604 GCA_964574845.1 uncultured Bacteroidales bacterium | reverse complement strand
GGGCTCGGTAATCACCGGTTGTCCGTTCATCATGTTCTTGGCTACATAGTTCACCGAACGGTTCATAGGTTCGTTGTTGTTGGTAGTAGAAACAATGAGGTTTGCCATTTCAATCTCATCATTCTTGTTGATACGATAATGATGGAACAAAGTACCACGGGGAGCTTCGATCAAGCCAACACCTTCATTGCCTTTGGTGCCTTTAACCACGAGGTCGTCTTTCTGCAGGTCAGCATCCAGTAATAACTCTTTTATTACTTCAGCAGAGTGCAGCAATTCGATCAGACGTGCCCAATGGGTATGCAGACAATAGTTATTTGGTTTGCCGTTGGTATGTGCTTTATAAATCTCGAATTCTTTCTGAGCCATAGGCGTTGGAATGAAATCGCAGGTATTCAGACGGGCCAAAGGTCCTACCCTGTACCAGCCATTTTCTTTGCCAATGCTGGTCAGGTAAGGGAACTTCATATAGCTCCAGTTCTTAACTTCTTCTTCGATGTAGTTGAAATAGTCCTGATAATCCACATCGTTGAGGATCTTCTTGCCGTCAGCATCCACAGCACGCAAAACGCCGTGATACAGATCCAAAGCACCGTCTTTTCTTACAAGACTGAGATGATTTGATGGGAAGTAAGCAAAACCGTCCACGAAATCGCGGTTCTTCAGATAATAATCTTTGAAGAATTGCAATGCACCATCGGCCCATTCAATCATTTTATCTATGTTCAAAGGATCAGCGCCTTTTAACAGAGAATCTCTTTCAGCAACGGTCAGGTTTTTGTTGATACCACCGGGGATAGCACCTGTACCATGTATCTTTTTACCTGCAGTTAAAGCGATCACTTCCTGTCCGTATTTACGCATCAGCACGCCTTGTGTGGCCAGTTCGGGAAAATTGATGGCAACACCTATCACATTACGAATAGCGGGGTCAGCATCATATCCTAACAAGAAATCAGGAGAAGCTAAATGGAAAAAGTGAAGTGCATGCGATTGGAACATCTGTCCGTAATGCATCAGGCGGCGCATTTTTTCTCCGGTAGGAGTCAATCCGTGGCCGGTTCCGGCTCCGACAATTACGTCGAGGGCCTTGGCAGCTGCCAGATGATGACTTACAGGACAAATTCCGCACAGACGTTGTACCAAAACAGGCATTTCCCAGTAGGGACGTCCTTGCACAAAACGCTCAAATCCGCGAAATTCAACAATATGAAGACGGGTTTGCGCCACATTCATATTGTCATCGAGATGAATGGTCACTTTACCGTGGCCTTCAACTCTTGTTACAGGTTCTATAGTTACTTTCTGTGACATTATTATAATAATTTTAGATTAATCAAATTTAACTAGTTCGTAAGGTATATTCAGCGTATCACCGGTAACCAAAGCAACTACAGCCGCCCAGATCAGATCGGCCTTGGGAGGACAACCCGGGAGGAAATAATCTATCTTTACGATCTCATGGCAGGGATATACCTTATCCAGTATCATGGGAAGTTCCGGATCGTTAGGCATGATCTTTTCCTGGTTCTTGCCAACGGTAGGTCCGTTCCAATAAGCTTCTTCCAGACATTCTTTTACAGGGATACCGTTACGCATGGCAGGTAATCCGCCCATAATGGAGCATTCGCCCAAAGCGATCAATATCTTGCAATGTTTGCGGAATTCTTTCAACACATGAACATTCTCGCTGTTGCAACATCCGCCTTCAATGATTCCAATATCGCATTCTTTTGTGAATGTCTTGATATCATCAATGGGTGATTTGTTGAATTCAACCAGTTCTATCAGTTGTAAGATCCTGTCGTCAATATCGAGTATCGACATGTGGCATCCGAAGCATCCTGCTAAGGAAGTGGTAGCTATTATAGGTTTACTCATATTCTTTTCCTCCTTGTTTTACTTGTGATTGTTTTCGACATCAGTTCCAATAGGCTCATGATCGTATTTGCGTTCTCCGATGGGCTGTTTGAAACCAACTTCCTTGCGGAGAATTGCACCAACCGGGCAAATATCCATAGCTTTCTGAGCAGTTTCGTCGCTCATATTGGCTGCCAGTTTGTGGTCCATGTTTATCTGAAGGGTATCTCCCCTGCCTTTGAAAGCAAAAACATTGCGGCCTTCGTTATCTTTTATCACGCGTACGCAGCGTTTGCAGAAGATGCAACGGTTCTTTTCCAGGAATATCTTGGGTGAGGTGGCATCCATTTCCCTGCGCTCGAAAGCGTAAGGGAAGCGTGGAACCATCATCTGGTATTTGTAACCCAATCCCTGCAGATCGCAGTTGCCGCTTTTTTCGCAAGCTGGGCAGAAATGGTTTCCTTCAACGAAAAGCATCTCGACGATGGCTTTGCGGATATCGAGCAGTTCGGGTGAGTTATTCTCAACGTTCATACCTTCGTCCACCGGTGTGGTGCAGGCAGCCATGTTACGGCCATTGATCTTAACGGTACATATCCTGCACGAACCGGCCGGAACCAAGTCGCGCATATGGCAAAGCACAGGGATATAAACGCCGTTGTCGGCAGCAGCATCAATCAAATATTGACCCCTTTTGCCTTCACATTCTTTGCCGTCTATTGTGAATTTTACTGTTTCACTCAT
>CAZNRQ010000458.1:1876-3301 GCA_964574845.1 uncultured Bacteroidales bacterium | reverse complement strand
GTCATAAATATTCACTAATGACGAATGTTTTTTGAAGTATCTTTTTTTCTCAATGAAGAGCCTCTGATCAATAACTCTGATTGGATAACGATGGAACTGGTTGATTTTAAATCAGCATTACCATTTAGGCGATTAATCAAATTCCTGGCGGCAACTTCTCCCATATAGATACCAGGATAATCAATAGTAGATAGATTCGGCTCAACAATCGTACTGACTATATCATTATTAAATCCAACAACAGCCATATCGTCTGGAATTTTAATTCCTAATTTTTTTAAAGTTTGCATGATTATGGCTGCAGAAATATCATTGGTAATGAAAAGCCCGTCTGGGAGCGGTTTCATCTTTGCAATTTGCAGGGCAGCTTCAACAGATGTTTTTTCTTGCAGATCATTCACCATCAAAAGTTCTTCATTAAATGGAAGATTATGATCTTTTAATGCAGCTTTGTATCCCTCTAACCGATTGAGGTAAACGTTTCTTGTTAAATAACCTGTAATATGTAGAATCCTGGCACAGCCTTGTTCAATTAAATGTTGGGTTGCGATATAGCCAGCATGGTAATTATTGATAATCACTTTGATGCCTTCACTATTTTCTTCCACTCTGTCGAAGAAAATAACGGGAATATTTTTGGCAGTAAACTGGTCGAAATGCTTGAGGTTGGGCGTATCAAAAGCAAGAGAAGCAATGACACCGTCAACCCGTTTATGAAATAGGTTATTGGCATTGGCGATTTCTTTTAACCCTGATTCATAGGAGTGTGCTATAATTATGTCATAATCTGTTTCTGATAGTACCTTTTCAATGCCGGCTAAAACAGAAACCATGAAATGAGAGTTCAATTCGTGCATGATTACACCAATGGTATGCGTTTTCCTATTTCTGAGACTGCTGGCAAAATAGTTACTCTGATACCCCCTTTTTGCGGCTAGATCCTGGACTATTTTTTTGGTTCTGGGCTTTACTACAGGGTCGTCTCGTAAGGCCCTGCTAACAGTGGCAATCGAATAGTTTAATTCTTTGGCAATATCATAAATGGTGACTTCCTTGACCATGCAATCCGGTTAACACAATTGAAAATAGAAAAAAAAATGGCCTTTTAAAGATAAATGTAATCGGTTACAATATCAATTAAAACTTACTTATTTTCAATTTTATGAGAGCGAAACAATTCATTCATAAAAACAAATAACCATAGGTGAGCATGATAAGGGGTTGAGGCATTAGAATAAATAACCATTAGACAAGCGTCTAGGTTTGGGCACCAAGTACTATTATTATCAGTAAATTCGTATCAGTTAAATCTTTTTTATGATGATGCATCAAACCATGCGTTGGTTCGGACCGAATGATCCGGTTAGTTTATCAGATATTTGTCAAGCGGGATGTGAAGGAGTTGTTACATCCTTGCATCATATT
>CAZNRQ010000458.1:0-1866 GCA_964574845.1 uncultured Bacteroidales bacterium | reverse complement strand
GGGAGAGATCTGGACTATTGAAGAAATTAACAAGCGTAAGGAGGTCATTGAAGAATCTGGAATGACATGGACTGTAATTGAAAGTTTACCAGTTAGTGAAGACATCAAGAAACAATCTGGAAATTATTTACAACATATTGAAAACTATAAGCAAAGTCTGCAAAATGTAGCTGCCTGCGGATTAAAAGTGGTTACCTATAATTTCATGCCCATTCTTGACTGGATGCGAACAGATATTTCGTTTGAATTACCCAATAAAAGTAGGGCCCTGCGCTTTGAAAAAGCCGCATTTATTGCGTTTGACCTGTATATTTTGAAACGTCCAGGTGCTGAAAAGGATTATTCTTCCACTGAAATTGAATCTGCAACCAATCGATATGCCTCTTTAACAGAGCAGGAAAAACAAATTCTTTATACCAACGCGTTATTAGGTTTACCTGGAAGCGAAGAACAGTTTACCCCCGCGCAAATTCTGACTGCTTTAGAAACTTATGCCTCCATTGATGCGCAGCAATTAAAACAACATTTATTTTATTTTTTAAGACAAGTGGTGCCTGTTGCAGAAGCGAATGGTTTACAAATGGCCATACATCCAGATGATCCTCCTTATCCTTTATTGGGTTTACCAAGAATTGTAAGTACAGAACTGGATCTAGCTGAAATTTTGGAGTGCATCGAATCACCTGCAAACGGACTTTGTTATTGTACGGGTTCTTTAGGTGTTAGGGCTGATAACAATCTGGTGAAAATAATTCAACGGTTTGGCAAAAGCATTTACTTTATTCATTTACGAAGCACAAAGAGGGATGAGTTCGGGAATTTTTTTGAAGCTGATCATTTGAATGGGGATGTTGATATGTATGCTGTGATTAAAGAATTGCTCATTGAAATGAAAAGAAGAAATGCTTCGATCCCTATGCGACCGGATCATGGACATCAAATGTTGGATGACTTACACAAAAAAACCTATCCCGGCTATTCAGCAATTGGTAGATTAAAAGGTCTAGCAGAATTGAGGGGATTGGAATATGGGATTAGCCGGTTTATCAGTTAAAGGCCTACATATCATATCCGCTCTTGATTACAGTTTGTAACATTTTGAATCGGCCATCGGCTTTTACAATATGAGAAGTGTGTGCTGGAATGATAATACTTTGTCCGCAAACGAGCATCGTACTTTTTTTAGCAATCACAATTTCTGCTTTCCCTTCTATGATTTGAATAAATGTGGCAAATGGAGAGACCCTTTCCGCTAAAGCTTCCTCTGAGTCGAATGATATAACTGTTACACTGCCTGTTGCTTTTTTTAGAATAGTTTTTCGCAAGATAGAATTTGGCACATATTCTACCAGCTCTATAATTAGCTGTGGAATAGCCTTTTCCATACATTCTTTGTTGGCAATTCCTTCAGAGGTTTCAATGATTTTCGGAGTTTTATTCGTTTTTGCGGGATGGATTTTGTCAGTCATTTTAAAAAAGTTTAATGAATGTAATGTCTGACTAATCACTTTTATTTCCCTTACACATTTACTAGTAAATTTTATATAAATCTACTGTTTCAAATATTTTAAAAAGTTGATAATCTGTGAATACAACAATTATTCTTGGATATTTTGTAACAAAACTGAATTTGATCAATTGAGCTTTGTACAAATTCAATTTACCCATGCCCTTTTTAATTATTGTGCTTCTCATACTCGGTGTGTTGCTGATTATTTTAATTATTGGAAAAATCAATCTATCTCTCAGGTTTAGTAATGCGGTACAAGTACTTTTTTCACAATCAGCCAGTATATCAGATCAGGAATTTTTCGAAAAACAACTGATTGGTTTGCCTGAACCTGTACAACGATATTTTAATTATAC